>CADBPM010000001.1 GCA_902796595.1 uncultured Lachnospiraceae bacterium
ATAAACGTCGCCGAGAATTATTGCTGGATAGAGCAAGCTCTATCCGCAATTATTTTCTTCGCTTACTATAAAATATTATTGTATCAAAAACATTTGCCATGATATGCCCTCTTTTTTATTTTTTAGAAATGATCCCTGCTCCAAAAACGCAATCGCCCTGATACAATACAATAGTTTGTCCTAATGTTATTGCCCTTTGTGGTTTATCAAATTCCACCTCTATTTCATCCTCACCTGTCTTTTTGACTGTTGCCCATTGTTCCGCCTGACGATAGCGTATCTTTGCTTTTACTCTGACCGGCTTTTCAATATCCTTGACCAATATCAGATTTAAGTGGTCTGCCCGAAGTCTCATTCCGTAAACAGCAGCTTCATCAGCTACTTCCACTATATTGTTCTTCACATCTATTTTACTTACATAATAAGGTTTAGTTGATGAAATTCCAAGGCCCTTTCTCTGGCCGATAGTATAATACCAGATTCCCCTATGCTTACCTAAAATATTTCCACCTGGATCAGTAAAATATCCTTCTTCTGCTTTTTCTCCTGTGTAGGTGCAGATAAAGTCGCCATAATTTCCATTCGGAACAAAGCAGATATCCTGACTGTCATGTTTTTTCGCATTTGCAAAACCATGTTTTTCTGCCATCGCTCTCGTCTCGGATTTGCACATATTTCCTAAAGGAAACCTTGCAAAAGCTAACTGCTCCTGTGTCATATGTGCCAGCACATATGACTGATCCTTAGCCGTATCTCTCGCCTTTTTTAGCAGATACCTTCCGCTCTCCTTATCGTATTCCACTTTGGCATAATGCCCTGTAGCAATACATGAACATCCAAGCTCCCTTGCTTTCAACATAAACTTTTCAAATTTTATAAATCTGTTGCAGTCTATACACGGATTTGGTGTCATTCCTTTTTGGTAGCAGTCAACAAAATTACTGATAACCTTTTCTTTAAAGTCTTCTTCAAAATTCAAAACATAGAACGGCATGCCTATTTTGTCTGCCACCCTTCTGGCATCCATAGCATCATCAAGTGAACAGCATGTTTTTGCCTCTTTTGTTCCCACTGTTTCATTATCATACAAGCGCATATTAGCTCCTATGCACTCATATTTTCTACTCATAAGCAAAGCTGCAACGCTGCTGTCCACTCCCCCGCTCATAGCGATCAGTGCTTTCTCCACTTTTTTCTCCACTCTGCCAGCCTTCACGAAAGCGCACAAAAATGGCTGGCTTCACATTATATCTTTTTTCTAAGTCTTTCCACAATCTGCTTCAGGCTGTCTACTGTATAATCTATATCGTCTTTTGTTGTATCATAAGAAATTGTAATTCTAAGAGAATTTCTAACGAATTTCTCAGGCAATCCTATTGCCAAAAGCACATGAGACGGGTCAACTGAACCTGCGGAACATGCAGAACCGGCCGAAGCGCATATTCCCATCTGATCCAGCATAATAAGTATCATTTCTCCATTTGCATTTTCAAAAGAAAAATTAATATTGTTAGAAAGACGGTTTTTTCTGTCTCCATTTAACCTTACCCCTGTGATTTCCCTTTCTACCCTGTCTATCATATAATCTCTCAGCTGTGTTTCATATTCAAAGCGTTTTTTTAAAGAAGCTTCTGCAAGTTCTGTAGCTGTGCCCATCCCTACAATACCGGCTACATTCACTGTACCTGCTCTCATTCCTCTTTCCTGACTGCCTCCGTGGATCAGATTTTCTATCCTCACTCCCGATCTGATGTAAAGAAAGCCTATACCCTTTGGCCCATTTATTTTGTGACCACTTACGCTCATCAGATCTATTCCCATTTCTTTAACATTTATGTCAACGTGACCATACGCCTGAACCGCATCTGTGTGGAATAAGACACCATGTTCTTTAGCAATCTCTGCAATTTTCCTTACCGGTTCTATAGTTCCTATTTCATTATTGGCAAGCATAATGGAGATTAAGATTGTGTCTGCCCTTATACTTTTTTCAAGCATTTTTAAATCTACAAAGCCCTTGTCATCAACATCAATGTATGTGATCTCAAACCCTTTTTTCTCTAAAAATTCACATGTACGAAGAATAGCCGGATGTTCTATCTTACTTGTGATTATATGCCTGCCTTTTTCCTTATTTGCAGATGCAATCCCTTTCAATGCCCAGTTATCAGATTCACTGCCCCCGCCGGTAAAATATATTTCCTTCGCTTTGGCGCCAATAAATCTGGCAATCTTTTCTCTTTCCTCTTCTATGGTCACATTGGTTTTTCCTGCAAATGTATATACTCCGGCAGGATTGGCAAACATATTTTCCAAAAAAGGTCTCATGGAATCAGCCACCTCCGGTCTTACCCTTGTGGTGGCTGCATTATCAAGATAAATAAATTTATTCATAACATGTCTATTGCGCAGTAAAAAGGGGAGTTGAATAATATCTGTCTCCGCTGTCCGGCAACAATGCAACTATCGTCTTTCCTGCATTTTCTTCCTTTTCAGCCAGTTTTATCGCTGCGTATAAGGCAGCTCCAGATGATATTCCGGTTGAAATACCTTCTTTCCTCGTTAAAAATTTGGATGTTTCAAAAGCCAGATCATTTTCAACTGTGATCACTTTATCATAAATCTCTGTATTTAAAATCTCAGGCACAAATCCTGCACCGATTCCCTGAATTTTATGTGGACCTGACTTTCCTTCCGAAAGAACCGGTGAAGAAGCTGGCTCCACAGCATAAATTTTTATGTCAGGATTCTCAGATTTAAGATATTCGCCTGTACCAGTTACTGTTCCGCCTGTACCAACTCCCGCAACAAATATATCAACTTTGCCGTCGGTATCTCTCCATATTTCAGGACCTGTAGTTTCTCTGTGCACCTTAGGATTCACCGGATTTTCAAACTGTCCCGGTATAAAACTGTCAGGAATCTCTTTAGCAAGTTCGGCAGCTTTTGCAATAGCCCCCTTCATTCCCTTGGTCCCGTCCGTAAGGACAAGCTCGGCTCCATAAGCTTTTAAGATATTGCGACGTTCAACTGACATTGTTTCAGGCATGGTAATGATTATCCTGTAACCTTTTGTTGCGGCAACAGCCGCAAGTCCGATTCCTGTATTGCCGGAGGTAGGTTCAATGATCACTGAACCTTGCTTTAAAACGCCCTTCTTTTCAGCTTCTTCTACCATAGTTTTGGCAACCCTATCCTTTACACTGCCTGTCGGATTCAGATATTCAAGTTTTACCAGCACTTTAGCCTTAAGATTCTTTTCTTTCTCGATATTCTTTATTTCAACCAGCGGCGTATTTCCAACTAATTCCAATATGTTTGCATATATTTTTGACATAAAATTCTCCTTTTTGATACCGGAGTACACTGTAAAGCGTGGGTACTCCTCTCTGTCAATCCTTTATACAGCCGCAAAACCCTTTTCAAGATCTGCGATTATATCATCGATATGCTCTGTTCCTATGGATAATCTTATCGTGTTCTTTTTAATTCCTTGTTCCAAAAGTTCTTCCTCAGAAAGTTCCGCGTGTGTTGTAGTGTAAGGATGTATAACAAGGCTCTTTACATCTGCCACATTGGCAAGTAACGAGAACAGTTCAAGATTATCGATAAATCTGAATGCCTCTTCTTTACCGCCTTTTATTTCAAAGGTAAAAATAGAAGCTCCGCCATTCGGAAAATATTTTTCATATAATTTATGATCCGGATGTTCCGGCAGTGACGGATGATTTACATGCTCCACCTTCGGATGTCCTGCCAGAAACTCAACAACCTTCTTTGTATTTTCAGCATGACGTTCAAGTCTTAATGACAGTGTCTCCACTCCCTGCAGCAAAATAAATGCATTAAAAGGAGAAAGCGTTGCTCCCTCATCTCTAAGCAGTATTGCTCTGATATAAGTTGCAAATGCCGCCGGTCCTGCAGCATCCACAAAGGAAATACCATGATAGCTTTCATTTGGTTCTGATAACTGAGGATATCTTCCGCTTGCTTTCCAGTTAAAATTGCCGCCATCTACGATAACTCCACCAAGAGTAGTTCCATGACCGCCTAAAAACTTGGTAGCTGAGTGAACCACTATATTGGCGCCATGTTCAAGCGGTCTTATAAAATAAGGAGTTCCAAATGTATTATCAACAACTACAGGAAGATCATGCTTTTTAGCAATATCTGCTATCGCATCGATATCCGGAATATCCGAGTTTGGATTGCCAAGTGTCTCAAGATATATAAGCTTTGTATTATCCTTTATCGCGCTTTCAACTTCCGAAAGATTGTGTGCATCAACAAATGTTGTATCTATGCCAAAACCCTTTAAGGTATGTTTTAGTAGATTGTATGACCCTCCATATATAGTCTTCTGCGCTACAACATGGTCACCTGCCTGTGCTAAGGCTGTAATAGCATAAGTAACCGCCGCCGCTCCTGATGCAACTGCAAGGCCTGCAACGCCTCCTTCCAATGCCGCAACTCTCTTTTCAAGAACATCTACAGTCGAATTTGTAAGTCTCCCGTATATATTTCCCGCATCCTTAAGCCCGAATCGATCTGCCGCATGTTTTGCATTATGAAATACATACGACGTTGTCTGATAGATAGGCACTGCTCTTGAATCTGTTGCCGGATCTGCCTTTTCCTGTCCTACATGTAACTGAAGCGTCTCAAATCTGTAATTTTCACTCATATAAAACTCCCCCTTTTGCTGAAGTACACTACCAAGCATGGTACTTCACTCTGCCGGCCTTCGCATAGCGAACTTTAATGGCCGGATAGCTATCTGTTTTATTCCTACCTCTCTGATAGGTTAATGAGATGATACACTTATTTTCCTATCTAGTCAATAGGTAATTTTTGATTTATAATAAAAAATATGTTAATGATAAAATCAAACAGACATCCAGAAAGGATAACATTATGCTTATTTCAACCAAAGGCCGCTATGCCTTAAGAGTTATGATAGACCTTGCCAGGCACCAGAATGATGAATTTATCCCGTTAAAAGAAATTGCTAAAAGGCAGGGAATTTCAGAAAAATATTTGGAATCTATTTTAAAATTGCTTGTAATCAATAATATAGTCACCGGAACAAGAGGAAAAAAAGGGGGCTACAAGCTTATGCGCCGTCCTTCAGAATATACTGCATGGGATATCATTTCCGTTACAGAAAAAGAATTTTATGCTGTCTCATGTCTAAGTCCCGATGCACCGGTATGCAGCAGAGCCGACATATGTCCTACTCTGCCTATGTGGAAAGATTTCAACCAAACCTTAAAGGATTTTTTTTCAAAATATACTATTGCAGATCTTGCAGATACACCGCCATTTTAAAGGTGGCGTATTTGCAAGTATCGCTCTCGCGATAGCCGACAGAGTGTCTTCTATTGAAGCACTACATTTTTACCTGCATCTATCCAGCTTATTGCTTCCTTATAACAATGTTCAGGTATATCTGGCCACTCGCACTTTCCATATTTTTCCCTGCATATATCCATTGCTTTTTCAAGCATTACAGCATGCGAAACATGACCGCCGTTAAGTATCCTGATTGACATTTCAGTCCAGTATGGTGCATGTTTATCGAGTTTCTCTTCATATAACTCTTTGATAACGCCTTCTTTATCATAATCAAGAGAAATATACTCAATATGCCATCCACCTTCATCGGAAAGAACTGCAAACTGGGTTTTTTCGTCACCAAAAAGCGGTACACCTACAGCGCCGGGGTTTACAATAATTTTTCCATCATATTCAAGCTGCCCTTGAATATGTCTGTGACCGCTTATTGTAAATTCCTTATCCAATATTCCTGATTTATTCTGTTTTTCAATTATCTCATTTGCTGTATAGCTGTGAGGTGGCTTATGACTTATCTTTACCTTTTTTCCGTCCGGAAGTTCATAAAACACTGTATCACTAAGCGTTTCGAAGAAATCGATGTCCTCATATTTCAACCTGGAATAGGTGTATAAAAGTGAGCCTGTAGCTGTATTGTAATCTCCCCAGCAATTTTCTTCTTTTCTGTGCCTGATCCAATAATCTTCCTTATTGCCCTTTATGAGCGTACAATGATGCTTTTCCATAAGTTCATACAAAAGCTTCATTGTGATCTCTGGTTTAGGCATCTCTCCAACATAATCACCAAGTAAAATATAATCTTCTATGCGCTGATTCTCGCAATAGCGGATCACTCCTTCAAAAGCCTGATGATTGCCATGTATATCTGCTATAAGTGCTATTTTCATTATATCCCCCGTTTGTCCTGCTCGAATGCTCACCATACTGCTACTTAAAATATAGACAAATGTATCTATATAAGATGTTTTGGTGCTACCTCACGGTATACACTTCCTGTTTCAACCTGTCTGTCCTCGATGTACACAAGTGTACTATCTA
>CADBPM010000002.1 GCA_902796595.1 uncultured Lachnospiraceae bacterium
TGCAGCTTCAAGTGCAGCTTCATCAAGCACAGCATCAGTTACCGATTATGGTACTGGTGAGCTTAAGGTTTGGGTTGCAGACGAGATTTCTGAATTCACAAAGAACCAGATCGCAGAATTCCAGAAGGCTAATCCGGCTTACGCAGGATATACAGTTACAGTAGAGTCTGTAGGTGAAGGCGATGCTGCAAGCAATATGCTTACAGATGTAGATGCAGGTGCAGATATCTATGGTTTTGCACAGGATCAGCTTGCAAGACTTGTATCAGCAGGTGCTCTTACACCACTTCAGGGAGATCAGCTTGAATTCGTTAAGTCAAACAATGATACAGGTTCTGTATCAGCTGCTACACTTTCAGATCAGGTATACGCATATCCTATTACATCAGATAACGGATATTTCCTTTACTATGATAAGAGCGTAGTTACAGATCCTTCAAGCATTGATGCGATCATCAAGTCTTGCGAGGATGCAGGAAAGAATTTCTATTTTGAAATCAATTCAGGTTGGTATCAGCCTGCATTCTTCTTTGGCGCCGGCTGTCAGCTTACTTATGATGTAGACGATTCAGGAAGCTTTACAAACTGCAATATTGACTATGCATCAGATAATGGTGTAGCAGCACTCAAGGCAATCATTGCACTTCATAAATCAAAGGCATTCCAGAATGGTTCTTCTGTAGACAAGGCAACAAACCTTGGCGCTATTGTTGATGGTACATGGGATTCAGGTGCAGCCAAGAAGGCATTTGGCGATAACTATGCTTGCGCTAAGCTTCCTACATTTACATGCAATGGAGAGCAGAAGCAGCTTTCAGGCTTCGGTGGCTTCAAGCTTATCGGTGTTAAGCCTCAGACAGATGCCAACAAGCTCGCTGTAGCACAGGCAGTAGCACAGTACCTTTCAAGTGGTGATGTTCAGGTTGCAAGATATGCAGCAAATGGCTGGGGCCCTTCAAATACACAGGCTCAGCAGGATGCATCAGTTCAGTCAGATACAGCTCTTCAGGCACTTAATGAACAGCTTCAGTATGCTATACCTCAGGGCCAGTATCCGGATGATTATTGGTCAACAGCAACATCTCTTGGTGATTCTGTAATTGCAGGAGATTATGACAATGCTTCAGATGATGACCTTAAGGCAGCCCTTCAGCAGTTCCAGGATACTTGCATAAGTTTCGCTGGCAACTAATGATAAATAAACTGTATCGGGGCAGGAGAAAATTCTTTCTCCTGCCCTGTTTTTCCAGAAAAAACTTTTGATATAGGGATTAATGATGTCGGTGCGGGAAGTATCTGGCATCGACTTATGAAACGCAGTATGTGAAATATAACGGGGGCATTTTATGTCAGAGAAAACAAAAAAGGAAAATCCAATAGCGGGTTTTTTTAAGGCATTGACAAATGACCTTAAAGAAATCGGCGTAACCTTCAAAGAAGGCAGCATTGGTACCAGACTTTCCTATTTGATCATGGGAATCGGTCATATCATGAGAGGTCAGTTTGCAAGAGGAATACCGCTTCTTGCAGCGGAGATTATCTTCTTTGTATATCTTTTTGCTTTTGGTAGCGGATATATTTCCAAATTCGCAACACTCGGTACTTTAAAAAGAAAGGCTAATCCGGATGGAACTATTACACCTGGTGATAACTCCTTCCTTATTCTTCTTTACGGACTTTTGACAATAATCCTTATAGTTTTCTTCATATTATTATGGAGATTAAATATAAAGGATAACAGAAAGACAGAACTTCTTATCAAGGCAGGAAAGCCGGTTCCTACAAACAAGCAGGATCTTCATTCTCTGCTTGACGAGAACTTTGACAAGACACTTCTTGCCCTCCCTGTTACGGGAATTTTTATCTTTACTGTCTTGCCTATAATTTTTATGATATTTGTCGCCTTTACAAATTACGACGCCAAACATCAGCCGCCAGCCAATCTTTTTGATTGGGTTGGTTTAAAGAACTTTGTCAATCTTTTTTCGAATAATGCAGCTACAGGCTTAGGCTCTACATTTATAACTGTTCTTGTCTGGACACTTGTCTGGGCGTTTTTTGCAACATTCCTCAATTATTTCCTTGGCATATTTGTTGCCATGCTTATAAATAAGAAGGGAATAAAGTTCAAGAAGCTGTGGCGTACTATTCTTGTTATGACAATAGCAGTCCCTCAGTTTGTATCACTTCTTTATGTAAGTAAGATGTTTGCAGGCGACGGACTTGTAAATACATATCTTCTTAAATGGGGCATCATAGATACGGCTATACCGTTTTGGACGAATGCAACCTATGCAAGAATACTTATCATTATCATCAACCTTTGGGTCGGTATACCATACCTTATGCTTATAGCAACCGGTCTTCTTATGAATATACCGGCAGACCTCTATGAGAGTGCCGAGATAGATGGAGCAAGCCATTGGCAGATGTTTAAGAAGATTACTCTTCCATACATGCTTTTTGTTACAGGACCATATCTTCTTACACAGTTTACAGGAAACCTTAATAACTTTAACGTAATCTATCTTTTGACACAGGGCGGTCCACAGTCCATGAAGTTAAAGGGCGGTGCCGGATATACAGATCTTCTTGTAACATGGCTCTATAAGATGGTAGTAAATAAGACAGATTATAAGATGGCAGCTGTCATCGGTATCATGGTATTTATAGTAACGAGTTTTGTTTCAATTGTTGTCTATAATATGCTTCCATCTGTTAAAAATGAGGAGGGATTTCAGTAATGGCTAAAGAAAAGAAGCTTCATAAGAAGCATGATAAGCTTACAAATGGCTTCTGCTATCTTCTTCTTATACTTATAAGCATAATATGGCTTTTTCCGTTTTTATGTATAGTGCTTCAAAGTTTTCGTTCATTTGACACTGAAGGCGGCGGTATGGTTGCCTATTTGCTGCCAAAGCATTTTTCGCTTGATAATTACAAGAATCTTTTTGCAAAGGGAAGCCAGTTTGGGCGTTGGTACCTGAACACAGTAATCATTGCCGTATTTGTATCACTTATAACAACACTGGTTGTTGTGTGCGTCAGCTTTGCGCTTTCGCGTATGAGATTTAAACTTAGACGTCCGCTTATGAACAGCTGGCTTATCCTCGGAATGTTCCCTGGATTTCTTACCATGATCTGCCTGTATTTCCTGCTTAAACTTTTTGGAATGACGCAGGAGGGCGCGATTCCTGGCTTGATCCTTATTTCTGTTGCAAGTTCAGGTATGGGTTATTATGTCTGCAAGGGCTACTTTGATACAATTCCTAAATCGCTTGATGAAGCGGCAAGAATTGATGGAGCTACCAATGCGCAGATAATGACAAGAGTTATCATTCCGCTTTCAAAGCCGATAATCATCTATTCTGCCCTTACAGCTTTCATGGCTCCATGGAATGACTTTATTTTTGCATCCTACGTTGCTTTTGGCAAGAGTGACAGCTACAACGTAGCAGTCGCTATGCAGCGTTGGGTAACAACAAACGACTACCAGGGATATTTCACCAGATTTTGTGCTGGCGGTGTTCTTGTAGCGGTACCTGTTACAATTCTCTTTATGGCACTTCAAAAGTATTACGTTGCTGGTGTTACAGGTGGTGCGGTAAAAGGCTGATTACTTTTACCACAGACAGGTATCTTTTAGGGTCATGCAGTATCGTCCCCGGCTGCATGACCCTTTTTATAGTAGACTAAAAAATAATTGCGGATAGAACTTGCTCTATTTAGCAGTATTCTGAGCGAGATACTTATGGAAGGAAATTATGGTTGAAATAAAACGATTTGCAGCAAGAGCACTTGCCCTTGTCACTGCAGTTTTTATGCTTGCCGGATGCGGAACAAAAACAGGCAGTCTTCCGGATGATTCTTGTAGAAATACTTATGAGATTTTTGTCTACAGCTTTTATGACTCTAACAAGGACGGCGTAGGCGATCTGAATGGAGTTACAGAAAAGCTTGACTACATAAAAGATCTCGGTTTTACTTCAATATGGCTCACGCCAATATGCGCGTCGCCGACTTATCATAAATACGATGTCAAAGATTACAAAGACATTGATCCGGAATTTGGCACTATCAATGACTATGACCGACTTGTGAAAGAAGCTCATAAAAGAGGGATAAAGATTATAAATGACATGGTCATGAACCATACAAGCAGTTCACATCCATGGTTTTTAGAGGCTACAAAATATCTGAGAGGGCTTAAAGCAGGTGAGCAACCGGATCCTGCAGCCTGTAAATATGTGGATTATTATAATTTCAGTGATAAACCTCTTGATGGCTATGTAAACCTTAACGGCACAGACTGGTACTATGAAGCGAGATTTTGGGACAAAATGCCGGACCTTAATCTTGATAATGAAGCAGTCAGGAATGAGTTTAAGGATATAGCACAGTTCTGGGTTGACCACGGGTGCGATGGCTTTAGAATGGATGCCTGCACAAGCTATTATACTGATGATACAAATAAGAGTGTAGAAGCACTTGGCAGATTTGTAAGTGATGTAAGGAGCATAAAACCGGATCTTTATATAGTAGGTGAGGCATGGGCTGGCAAAGATACCTATGCCAAATACTATGCAAGCGGAATTGATTCCATGTTTGATTTTGACTTTGCAGGCGGCAGCGGAACGATTGCGGGAGTAGTAAGAGGCAATAAGCCGGCGTCACAGTTTGCTGAGGCGATGCAGGATGAAGAGAAGCTGTTTGAAAAATATTCCAAAAGCTATATCAATGCTCCATTTTACACAAATCATGATATGAACCGCGGTGCTGGTTTTTATACAGGTGAAAATGCAGAAGATAAGACAAAGCTTGCGTGCGGACTTAACCTTATGATGACCGGCAATGCCTATATCTATTATGGCGAAGAAATAGGCATGAAAGGTCCGGGCAAAAAGGATGAAAATAAACGAGCTCCTATGTACTGGAGTCAGGATACAGAAAGCACAGGAATGTGCAAGGGTCCTGACGATATGGATAAGATCGAGATGAAATATCCGCCCGTGGCAGAACAGTTAAAGGACGAAAATTCAATATGCAATTATGTAAAGAAGGTAAATGAGCTTAGAAATGAATATCCTCTGATCGCAAGAGGAAAGACAACTGCCATAGCTTCAATGTCTTCCAAAACAGTTGCAGCCTTTACCAGAACCAAGACCGGCAGTAATTATGATTTTACAAAGGCAGAAGGTAGTGAGAACTGGAAAGATCTTCTTATAATCGTGAACACAGGCAACAATGAAGAGAGTGTAAAAGTGGATGAAGGCACCTGCAAAGTGGATAAACTTTTAAAATGTCTGTCTACAGGTGGAACAAGCGCTTCTTTTTCGGGAAATGAAGTGAAACTTCCTCCATTTAGCATAACTGTATTATCGTTGAAATAAGGTGATGTCATGGAGCGGTATTAGAAATTTGAGATGTCTGAGAATGGATAGGAGGACCTGAAGGTCCTCCTTTTTGTTTAAATATGTAACAAGGCTTTTGCTACGTTAAGGTATATAAGCAATGAACCTGAATCGACGATGGTTGTGATAAGCGGTGAAGCCATAAGTGCCGGATCAAGCTTTAATTTTGTGGCAGCAATAGGAAGGAGACCGCCGATTGCCTTTGCCATGATGACTGTAAAGAAAAGGGCAACCGATACAGCAATGGAAACTGCCATCTGTCCTGGAAACTGGATAAGCATTCTTGCAAAGTTCAGTACAGACAGAGCGGCGCCGCAGATAACAGCGACTCTGAATTCTTTCCACATAACCTTGAAGGCATCCTTTACAGTGATCTCTTTTAGCGCAAGTCCGCGGATTACCAGTGTACTTGCCTGGCTGCCTGCATTTCCACCTGTATCTGTAAGCATTGGAATGAAGGAAATAAGTATAGGCAGTGCGGTAAGGGCATCCTGAAAGCTTTGCAGGATGCCGCCGGAGATAAGGTCTGATACCATAAGTACAATAAGCCATACGATACGGTGACCTGCCATGGAAAATACGGAGGTCTTAAGGTAAGGCTCCTCGGAAGGCGTGGTTGCGGCAAGTTTCTGGAAATCCTCTGTGGTTTCTTCTGTCATGACATCGATAGCGTCATCGACAGTGATTATTCCGACAAGGTGATTGTCCATATCAACTACAGGAAGGGCTGTGAAGTTGTATCTGTCAAAGAGCTTTGCGGCAACTTCCTGGTCATCATTTGTGCGTACTTCAATGGTGTTTCTTTCCATTATGTCGCCTATCACGCTGTTATGCTTATCAAGAAGCAGTTCCCTGACGGTGATAACGCCCATGAGTATCTGATCTTTACTTGTAACGTAACAGGTATAAATATCTTCCTTATCATCTCCATGAGTCCGGATCCAATCGAGAGCCTCGGTCACTGTCATGTTTTCCTTAAGCCTCATGAGCTCGGTTGTCATAACTGCTCCGGCGCTGTCCTCAGGGTACTTGAGCAGTTCGTTTATAGTCTTTCTGTCCTCCGGCGAAGCTTTGCTCAAAACGCGTCTTACTACGTTTGCAGGCATTTCCTCGAGCATGTCTACAGTATCATCAAGACCCATTTCATATACGACATCGCGTACTTCCTGATCGGTGAAGTTATTTAAAAGCTTTTCCTGCTCATCTCCATCCATTTCACTGAAGGTATCGGCCGCAAGGTCCTTCGGCAGTATTCTGAAAAGCATGAGGAGGGTTTCATCGGGGACTTCCGCCAGAATTTCCGCTATATCTACGGGGTTTAATTGTATAAGCCAAACTTTTAATTCGGCAAAGTCGTGTTTATCCAAGAGATTCATGACTTCTTTTATCAGGTTTTCTCTTTTCATTTTCTCCTCCTTCTACCTTGATATTTACACATGGTTGAAATGTAGCTAAAGGTATAAATATTACAAAAGTAGTCTTTCTTTCATGAAATCAAACAGAAGGGATGCCTCTTCTGAAATGTTCCTGTCGGTCTGCTTTACGAGGTGAATGGTGCTTGTAAGTGTGCTGTCTTTAAGATGCCTGAAAGGAAGAGCGGGACAAAGTGTAAGGATCGATTCAGGCACAAGGGCAACCCCGATGCCGGCCTCAGCCCACTGGATACTTGTTCTTGCATCATCATTTATACATACGAAAAATGGATTGATGCCTGCATTTGCAAGTTCACGCTCTATTATATCCTGCCACCTGCGGTATGTTATAAGAGGGAGATCTTCAATCGCATTGACAGGGAGAGGACTTTTAGGGTATTTATCAAGATACTTTTCACTGCCGGCAAGGACAAATGAGTCTTTCCTTAATGCAAGCTTATCAATGTTATCCGCCTTATAAGGGGTTCTTATCACTGCAAGCTCAATCCTGCCTTTTGCTAATTCATTCAGCAGCTCATAGGTGTTGGCATCGTAAAGTCTGAATGAAATGTTAGGATTTTTCTTCCTGTATGCAGAAAGACCGGAGAGAAGCTCCGTACATTCACCAGAGGATATTATACCAATTTTTATGCTTGCTTTGGCACCTGATTTCAGATTTTTTAGGTCATTTTCAGCGGAATCCCTCAGTTCAAGCATACGGACCGCATATTTATAAAGAAGCTCGCCACCTTCTGTAAGCCTGATGTGTCTTGCTCCTCTTTCAAAAAGCCTGATGCCACATTCTTTTTCAAGATTGCGTATCTGTACGGACAAGGGAGGCTGGGAAATGTTCAGTCTTCTTGCGGCAGCAGAGATAGTTCCCTCTTCAGCAACAGCAATAAAATATTTCATTTGCAAAAGATCCATAAGCCACCTTAATATACGATAAACATATATTTCTATATGTAATATATATTTTTATTATACCTTCTTTTATGGTATCATAATAAATATATAAATGCAACCTTCTTTTGCTTATTAAAAGTGAAAGCGATAAAATTTAAAGAGACCGCTTAAATAAATTTAAGTGGTCTATCCATGAAAGGGGAATATTATGCGAAGACTTATGCGGTTTTTTGAGAACTACAAAAAACAAGCTGTGTGTGCTCCGCTCTTTAAATTGCTTGAGGCACTGATGAATCTTTTTGTGCCGCTTGTAATCGCGGAGATGATCAATGTTGGTATAGCCGACAGCAATAAGCCGATCATTTTTAAAGATTTTGCCATACTTGTAGTGCTTGCCATTGCGGGAATGGTATTTTCTTTTGTGGCACAGTGGTTTGCTGCAAATGCAAGTGTCGGTTTTACAACCGGATTAAGGCAAGCTCTTTTTGATCATATTCAGAAATTATCTTATTCTGAACTGGATAAACTTGGAACAAGTTCACTTATTACAAGAATGACAAGTGACACCAACCAGATTCAGAACGGAATCAATCTTGCCCTGCGACTTCTTTTAAGAAGCCCTTTTATTGTTTTTGGGTCTGTCATAATGGCATTTACCATAAATATAAAGGGTGCACTTATATTTGTAGTGGCAGTTCCGCTGCTCAGTGTGGTTGTCTTTGGAATCATGCTTGCGAGCATCCCTCTTTTTAAGAAATCTCAGGCAGCGCTCGACAGGCTTACCGAGGTGACAAGGGAAAACCTTTCAGGTGTGCGTGTGATAAGGGCCTTCTGTAAGGAAAAAGAGGAGATAAAGAGCTTTGATGAGGCAAACGATAATCTTACCCGCATAAATGAATTTACGGGAAGACTTTCAGCTTTAATGAATCCGATCACATTTTTAATCATAAATGTGGCCTCGATAGTTCTTATCAAAGAAGGCGCTGTAAATGTAAATATAGGGGATATGCGTCAGGGCGATGTCGTTGCACTTTACAACTACATGGCTCAGATGATCATAGAACTTATAAAACTTGCCTCTTTGATAATCACCATCAATAAATCCCTTGCCTGTGCAGACCGCGTGGCAGATATACTTGATATTGAACCGGATATGGCATATCCAAAGACTATGCGTGAGTACTCGGGCAGACAGGAAGAGCTTCCGGCTGTAGAGTTCCAAAATGTTTCATTTTCTTATGACGGCAGTGAAACAAATGCAGTGGAGAAGGTTGATTTTGCAGCATACGCCGGACAGACGGTAGGTATTATCGGAGGAACAGGTTCGGGTAAGTCCACCATAGTAAACCTTATCATGCGTTTTTATGATACTACCGAGGGCAATATATTTATTGATGGTATAAATACTTCCGAATATCCTGAGGGAAATCTTATAGATAAGATTGGTATAGTTCCGCAGAAGGCAGTTCTTTTTAAGGGAACAATAAGGGATAACCTTCTTTGGGGAAACAAAGATGCTACAGATGAGGAACTTTGGAAAGCACTTAGAGCTGCGCAGGCAGAAGATGTGGTTAAAGGCAAGGAAGGTGGTCTTGATGCCATGGTAGAACAGGGCGGCCGTAACTTCTCGGGAGGACAGAAACAGCGTCTTACAATTGCAAGAGCACTGGTTAAAAAGCCTGAGATACTTATTATGGATGATTCTGCAAGTGCACTTGATTTTGCGACCGATCTTGCTCTAAGGCGTGCCGTAAAGGCAATGGAAGGCAAGATGACTGTATTTATTGTATCGCAGAGAACTTCAAGTATTAAAAATGCAGATCTTATACTTGTTTTTGACGATGGTAAGGTTTGCGGCAAGGGAACACACGAGGAACTGATAAAGGAATCTACAGTATATCAGGAAATCTACTATTCACAGTTTCCTATGGAAAAGCCGGAAAATAAAAAGGAGGTCACAGCATGAAAGAGGATCATACAATAACGGAAGATTCATTTACTACGTTTAAAAAAGTGCTGAAATTTATTGGAAAATATCGTATCCTCCTTGCTTTGAGTATTGTTTTTGCTGCAGTTTCAGCGGTATTGCAGCTCTATATCCCGATTCTTTTTGGTGATGCGATCGATTGTATAGCAGGGGAAGGAAAGACTGATTTTGCGACGATAGGTTCTTATACGGGCAAGATACTTTTTCTTATTGTACTTACTTCTGCATCTACTTATCTTATGAACATGATAAACAACAGACTTACCTACAGGACTGTTGCAGATATCCGTTCAAAGGCGATAAGACAGATACAGGTTCTCCCTTTATCTTATCTTGATGCCTATAGCAGCGGTGATATAGTTCAGAGAGTCATAGCGGATACGGATCAGCTTTCAGATGGTCTTTTGCTTGGCTTTACTCAGCTTTTTCAGGGAGTTGTTATGATAATAGTAACTATCGCCTTCATGCTTTCAAAGAGTGTGCCTATAACTCTTATGATCATTGTGCTTACACCTGTAAGTTTTATCATAGCAAAGTTTATAGCGTCGCGTACATTTTCTATGTTTCAGATGCAGACCAAGATTCGTGGTGAGCAGACCGCTCTTATCGATGAAATGATAGGAAATGAGAAGGTTGTAAAAGCTTTCAATCACAGTGCAGAGGCTTCAAAGGAGTTTAACAGGATTAACCTTGAACTTCAGAAATATTCTGTAAGAGCCATATTTTTCTCGTCACTCACAAATCCTTGTACCAGAGCGGTAAATGCAGTTATCTATGCACTTACAGGGCTTATCGGTGCATTTTCGATACTTGCGGGAAGTCTTACTGTAGGTGGCCTTACATCATTACTTACTTATGCCAACCAGTATATGAAGCCTTTCAACGACATAAGTTCTGTGTTTACAGAATTGCAGAATGCGATGGCATGTGCGGCAAGAGTTTTTGGTCTTATAGAAGCAAAGCCTCAGCCGGAAGAGCCTGATAAGGATATCGATGAGTCAGAGGGACATATCCAGATTGAGGATGTTTCATTTTCTTATGTACCTGAAAAGCCGCTCATTGAACATTTCAACCTGGATGTTGCGCCTGGACAGACAGTTGCGATAGTAGGACCTACGGGATGCGGAAAGACAACCTTTATAAATCTGCTTATGCGATTTTACGATGTTAACTCCGGCGATATCAAGGTGGACGGCGCAGATATTTATTCTGCGAGCAGGAAGTCGCTCCGTAAGTTATACGGTATGGTGCTTCAGGACACATGGCTCATGAATGGTACTGTAAGGGAAAATATCGCATTTGGAAAGCCTGATGCAACGGACGAAGAGATAATCACTGCGGCAAAGGAAGCTCATAGCTGGGAGTTTATAAAAAGGCTTCCGGGCAAGCTTGACGCAAGGATAACAGACGATAGTCTGAGCCAAGGGCAAAAGCAGCTCCTTTGCATTACAAGAGTTATGCTCACGCTCCCGCCGATGCTTATTCTTGACGAGGCGACTTCAAGCATAGATACAAGAACTGAGGTGCTTATCCAGAATGCTTTTGACAAGCTTATGGATGGCAGGACAAGCTTTATTGTAGCGCACCGTCTTTCAACCATAAGAAATGCGGATCTTATCCTTGTAATGAAGGATGGAAAGATCATTGAAAAGGGAAATCATGAGACTCTCATAGCTGAAAATGGTTTCTACACGAAGCTGTACAATTCGCAGTTTGCAGGAAATACAAAAAGTGTGGCATCATGAAAAGAAGAACTAAAAAGCATATATTTTTGAAACTGACAATTCTGTTTCTATGCGTTGTCACAGCGGCAGGAGCTTTATGATTTTGCGTTTTCGGGTGATGATGACAGGGCAACAAGTGAGTCTGCAATAAAGGAGGGTGCTTCTTCATGAATCAGGTAACACTTATAGATCACAATATCCAGCATTATTTCTGAGCGACGTTTATCGTAAACGAAATTACTTATTTTGTTTACGATAACGGGAATATTTTTTTCTATTTCATACAGGGAAAATTTGCTATAGAAGAATAAGAATAAAGTAAATTTGTGTAGTTCATACAATAAAGATGCAGTTTATACAAAAAAGAGGTCGTTCATACATTTTTAGTTGAAATGGTGAAAGTGAGAATGTAAGATAAAGTTGAAAGGAGAAAAAAATAATAAAAAAGACAAACAGTAAAGAACAATTTTAAAGAAGAATTTTGATGAAGAAAATTATATATGGTATTATGGCATTGATACTTTCAGTATCTATGATAACACCGTGTTATGCAGCAGATAAGTTTGGGGATAAAGAAGAATGATGAAAAA
>CADBPM010000003.1 GCA_902796595.1 uncultured Lachnospiraceae bacterium
TGGATAGAGCAAGCTCTATCCGCAATTATTTTCTTCGCTTACTATAAGTTATCTATTATCTCTGACCGTATTTCTTCAAGATATTCTGTATTCTTTCTGTAGGTGAAAGAAGTTCGCTTATCGAGGCGTCGTGGTTCAGCTTATCTATTATAAGAGCAATATATTTGCCCATATCTGCACTTATATAATATTCCTTTGAAAGAAGCTCCGGTGTCTGGTATACGAGGTTTGTTGTGATAACCTTGTTTATAAGACCTGAACTGTAAGCCTCGTCAAATTTCTTAAGACCTTCTGTAAAGAGACCAAATGTTGCCGCAACAAAGATCCTGCCGCATTTACGACGTTTAAGTTCTCTTGCAACATCAAGCATACTTTCTCCGGAAGCAATCATATCGTCTATGATAACGACGTCCTTGCCTTCAAGGTCACGTCCGAGGTACTCATGAGCGACTATAGGATTTTTGCCATTTACAATGGTGGTGTAATCTCTGCGTTTGTAGAACATTCCAACATCAAGACCAAGTACATTTGCAAAATAAACTGCTCTTGACATTGCACCTTCATCCGGACTTATCACCATCATGTTATCTGAATTCATTCTGATATCAGGTATGTTCTTTAAAAGTCCCTTGATGAACTGATAAGTAGGCATGATAGTATCGAAACTATTAAGAGGGATTGCATTCTGAACGCGAGGGTCATGTGCATCAAAAGTGATTATGCTTGAAACACCCATGTGGATAAGTTCCTGAAGTGCTACTGCACAGTCAAGAGACTCTCTGGATGACTTTTTATGCTGACGACTTTCATAGAGGAAAGGCATGATAACTGTAATCCTGTGAGCCTTGCCTGCACAAGCCTGTATAACACGCTTGAGATCTGCAAAGTGATCATCAGGTGACATGTGATTTTCGTAGCCGTTTAAATTGTAAGTTACACTATAATTGACTACATCCACGAGAATATAGAGATCGAGACCTCTTACGGTACTTTTGATAGAACATTTTGCTTCACCACTGCCGAAACGCGGGCATTCAGCGTTGATGAGATAGGTATCCTTCTGATAGCCGTTGAATGCGATCGTTGAAAGGTCTTCATGGTCGCGGGCATTTCTCCAACCTACTATGTAGTCATCTACTTTCTTGCCGAGCTTCTCACAGCTCTTAAGTGAAATGATCCCAAGAGGACCTGAAGGGATAGTCTCGATGTAATCTTCCTTTGGCATTTTGCATCTCCTTTAGACGGTTTGTGACTGGACTTTCATTCTGACTGAAAGCCACACATATAAAAAAATAACTTTATCGAATGGAATAGTCAAGTTAAAAATTCTTTATGTTGAACACGCTGCAGGCGGGCGTACCTCTATATCCTGCCTTACAGGGCAGAAAGAGCTGTATTTTAACAGGAGGTTCTGAGGTCTCCACCTGTAAGCGATATCATTTCATAGCTTCCTGCGAGGCGCGAAAAGACCCTCTCACTGTAGGCAGCTCTAATGTCCTTCATGGTGTAGTTGGTTGAAATGATCGTGGATTTTCTTCTCACAAGTCTTTCATTGATATAGGTGAAAAGCCTGCCGATCGTAAATGTATTGATAAACTCCGTACCAAGATCGTCAAGGATCAGAAGGTCACAGTCGAGAAAATAGTCTGCAAGTGAAAGGTCTGATTCGTCTGTTTCTTTTCGGTGAAATGTATTTTTCTGCAGTATATCAAAAAAATTGAAGGCAGTGACAAAGGCAAGCGAATAACCGGCTTCTATGAGTTCATGAGCAATGCAGCCGGCAAGGAAGGTCTTGCCCGTTCCTGTAGAGCCTGATATAAGGAGGTTAGCCCTTGTCTGGTTGAAATTGTCTACAAATGCGAGAGACTTTGAAAGGGCATACTCTGCCCTATCTCTTGGGCTTCTACCATCGGGCAGGGGAGTATCTCTATATATATCCAGTCTAAAATTTTTAAAATTAGCCTTAAGGGGCATGGCGCGAACCTTGTCATCCTGCATAAAGAGCTTTGCTGCCATCTGTCTGAAACAGGTGCATTTCTTACCGTTGACATATCCGGTATCCTTGCAGAATTCGCAATTATACAAAGGTTCAAGGTAATTTTTCGGATAACCATGGCTTTTAAGAAAATCTTTCTTCTGCATTTCAAGACGTGAAAGCTTTACATCAAGTTCTTTTTTTAACGTCTTATATTCAGCATCGGAAACAGAAAGACTTGTACTTAGCGCAGCTATTGAAGTTTCTGATATTTCCTTATCGAAAGCGGCTATTTCAGGGAATTTTTCGTATATTTCCTTTTTTCTTTCATCCTGCGTAAAATGATTTCTGTATCTTATAGAATCATATTCGCGCATAATGGCATCATATCTTGAATTATCCAAAATATCCTCCAGCCTTTAACGATTTTGCATTCTGCGTTCTATCGCCAGTATCTCTTCGTCGGTGTAATTTCTCTGTTCAAACGAATTGAACTGATTTTTAGCCTGATTTTTAGCCGAATTTCTTGAAGAGTTTGAAGCGGCTGCATGGATGCGGTCCGCATCTGCTACCTGTTCTTTGGAACGGATACCGTTCTTTGACCACTTGGCAAGAATGGCATCTGTATATTTGAAGTCAGGCTTTGCAACGGTGAGGAGAGCACGACCGCAGGCTTCACGGATGAGCTCCTCGCTCATGCCATAGTTGTTGACCCATTTATCTATATATGCTCGTTCTGCTTCGCCAGGCATCCTTGAAAGACCGAAGGCCTTCATTACTGTATTATAATTGCAGTTGAAACGCACAGATACTTCTTTTGCCTGATCGATCGTATTAACGTGATCACTTGCCCAGTTCATGGCAACCTTTTCAATATATTTAGGATCAGTATGACCTGTCTCTGCACAGTGTTCGTACAGATAGACTATAAGGTCTTTGGTGAATTCTTTTTTCTGATAGAGGTCTCTTATGAGATTTGTGTCTGTTGCTGTAAGGATCCTGCCAAGGAGCTTTTCAGCAATAGAGAAAAGCCATTTCAGATCGGCATCCTCTGTAGTATCGGTTTTTATTATAAGATCCTTTTCAGTAAAAGCACCGACAACAGGGGAAGCTGGTACGGTATAGGCTGCAAGGACATTTCCACCTTCTTCTACTACATCGCCTGTATCTGAAAGGCATACGGAGTGGATGTTTCCAGCAGGGTCCTTTGTAAGGAAAATAAGACCTGTTCTTTCCCAGTATTCAAGAGCTCTGATGACATCCCTTTCAGTACATGAAAGGAAGTCACAGGCACCATTTATCGAAAATGAACCTGTACCGTCGTTGCCGCCTGCAAGATAAAGAAGGTACAGATAGACTTTAACGTATTCTCCATTGGCATCTGCCATGAAGTGACCGATAAAGGTATTGGATACCATGGTCATTCCTGTGTTTTTTTTGCATGTTAAATGAATATCTGACATAATCTATCTCCTGACTGTTGCTGTTTGCTAAGCCTTCGCTTCTTATATGTGAAGGTTTTACATTGTGTGAAATAGAGTATATCATAAGTAAATGAAAATGTGAATAGATGCACCTTTTGTGGAAAAGACCGGTGGATAAAGTGGACAGGTTGTCAGTTTGAAAAAATGCAGTTTTGTAACGCACTTATAGTGTGACTTTTGTAAAAACCTTAAAAAATGTTGATATGTGGATAAAATTGTGGATAAAATTGAAAAAATCCACGACTTTACCAGACAAAATTGTTGATAAAGTTGTGGATAATGTGGATAACTTATTACTGAATCAATTTTTCTCCCACAGTTACTATGTCTCCGGCACCCATAGTTATCAACAGGTCACCCTCTTTAAGGTTGTTGATAAGAAAATTTTTGATTTTTTCAAATTTTCCAAGATAGAGTGCTTTTTCACTGTCGGAACCCTTGTTTATACCATCTGCAATGTCCTTTGAGGAGATATCACCGGGGTCTTTTTCTCTTGCTGCGTAGATATCAGCAAGAAGAACCTTGTCTGCTGCGGAAAGAACCTTTATAAAATCAGGAAGGAAGAACTTGGTCCTTGAATAAAGGTGCGGCTGGAAAGCAACGATAAGGCGCTTGTGCGCTATTCTTGTGCAGGCATCGAGTGTAGCCTTTATCTCGCTTGGGTGGTGTGCATAATCATCATATATCACAGCCTTATTGAAGGTTCCTTTTAACTGGAGTCTTCTGTCTGTTCCGGTGTACTTCTTAAGGGCGGCAGCACATGCCTCAAATCCTATGCCATGCTCCATTGATGCGGCTATGGCTGCAAGTGAATTTGAAATGTTGTGGTCTCCGGCAACAGAGAGGGAGACTCTTCCAAGCTTTTCTCCCCGCACATAAAGGTCGTATGAGCCAAATCCCTTTTCATTATAGGAGATAAAAGAAGCCCTGTAATCAGCATCTTCATTGAGACTGTAGGTGATCACTTTTATATCCTTGCCTTCTGTAAGGCTTTCTATATCATCAATCTTCTTATTGATGACAAGTATTCCTTCCTTATCAGGTAGAAGGTTTATGAATTTGCTGAAGGATATGCGCTCTGCGGCAAGGTCTTTAAAGTAGTCAAGGTGTTCCGGTTCTATATTAAGAATGATCTCTGTTGTAGGGTAGAAATGCAGGAAGCTGTCTGTATATTCACATGCTTCTGCAACGAAGTGCTCACTCTTGCCGGCGCGCATATTGCCGCCGATACCAGGGAGGATTCCGCCTACAAATACGGTAGGGTCTGTGTTTCCTTCAAGATATATATAGGAAAGCATTGATGTTGTGGTTGTCTTGCCGTGGGTTCCTGCTACCGCGATAGCATTCTTATAATGCTTCATTATAAGACCAAGGAGCTCAGCCCTTTGATACATTGCTGCGCCAGACTCTTTTGCAGCGATAAATTCAGGGTTATCCGGATGGATAGCAGAAGTGTAGACGATAACGTCGATATCGGAAGTGATATTGGCAGCTGCCTGTGGATAGCTTATTTTTATTCCAAGATCGGCAAGGTCTCTTGTTATGGAGGATTCCTTCATATCTGAACCGCTTACTGTAAAGCCTCTTTCGGCAAGGAGCCTTGCTATGGCACTCATGCTGATGCCGCCGATACCTATAAAATGAACATGCTTTGTATTGTCACTAAGAGTAAATTTTGACATTTTTTCTCCTTTATCTGAGCACTGGTAAGTGCATGGATTTATTGAAGCCGGATGATGGTTTGCCATCAATTTTCAGACTGTCTCATTAATACTACCACAAATAATAAAGAAGTAAAGTATGAAAAATTCAGTCTTATAACTTTAATCTTTACAATTGAAAAGATTAAAGTTTAGAGTATAATCAGAAGGCAGGTTGAAATGGGTGCCTTGACGTGAAGGATACCTTATAAAGTTAAGAATAAATACGGGGAGAGAAAAAACTATGCTTAGTGATCATTCAAGGTTTATCATGAACCTTCAGAAAAGAGTAGAGAGGGTAATAGAGCAGAGTATTGCCTCAAAGGAAGTTGCAGGAGTAAATGTTCTTTTTAGAATGTACGGGTCAGAGCTTGTATATGCAGAAGCAGGGCTTGCGGATATAGAGCATAAAAAACCTATAAGACGTGACACCATATTCAGACTTTTTTCAATGACAAAGCCTGTGACCGCTGTTGCAGCCATGATCCTCTTTGAAAGAGGAGATATTGATCTTATGCAGAGCGTGGGTGATATCCTTCCTGCATACAGAAAGCTGTCTGTATTTGAAAACGGGGTAAAGAGAGACCTGAATGAACCTCTTCTTATACAGGACCTTCTTAATATGACGGCAGGTCTTTCCTATCCTGATGGAAGCACACCGACCGGAATGATGACAGAGGAGCTTTTCAAGGAGCTTGACAACAGACTTGACACTCCGAATGAGATGACAACAAGGGAACTTGCAGACAGACTTGCAGAGATTCCGCTTGACTTTGTGCCGGGCACATCATACAGGTATTCTACATGCGCAGATGTTCTTGGTGCAGTCATAGAAGAAGTGACAGGTTTAAGATTCTCGGAATTTCTTAAGAAGGAAATATTTGATCGTCTTGGTATGGAAGATACCGGATTTTATATTCCAAAGGAGAAGTTATCAAGAAGGGCTGAGGCATATCGTACAGTTGAAAATGAGGATGGCTGCAGAGACTTTGTTAAGTATGACTGGAACAATCTTGGTATAAAGAACAGGGCTGACAGCGCTCCTGCCTTTGAATCCGGCGGTGCAGGACTCGTTTCAACTATTGACGATTATTCGAAGTTTTCGGAGATGCTTATGAATGACGGCGAGTATAATGGAGAAAGGATACTTTTACCTGGCACTGTTCAGTATATGACTGAAAGATGCATGCCGCACAAACTTACCAAAGCTTTCCAGCGCATGATGTGGCATTATGAAGGCTTTTCATATTCCAACCTCATGAGAATATGCTATGATGATAAGAAGAGCGGTTATATCACATCTCCTGGCGAGTATGGCTGGGATGGATGGTTAGGTACCTATTTTGAAAATTTCCCTGATACCGGAGCAACACTTCTTATAGGAACACAGAAGGTTGATTCGGGTACATTTATGCTTACAAGGAAGATCAGAAATACTATCCTTGCACAGATTTTAAGCGTTTCCAGCATTGAAGGGGAAGACTTGGATTTTGACTAAAAAAAGAGAGACCTCCTGCCGATTCATTATTGTTACCGGCAGGAGTTTTTCTGTATTAGAGCTCTAAGGCATCATAAAAAGATCTTATCACTTTTGCGGAGGCTTCAAGAGCTTTCTGCTCCTCATTGGTGAGCTTTATTTCAACGATTTCTTTGGCACCGTCTTTTCCAAGGATGGTTGGTACGCTTAAGTAGATATCATTTAAACCATACTGACCTGTAAGGTGTACTGATACCGGAAGGATCCTGTTTTCATTAAGAAGGATTGACTTTGCTATCGCGCAGGTTGAAGCTGCAATGCCGTAGCAGGTATTGCCCTTTCTGCGGAAGATCTGCCATCCGGCATCGATAGTATCCTTTCTTAACTGGTCAAAGGTTACTTCCTTTGTTCTCTCTGAGTTGTCCTTCATGACATCTGTAAGAGATTTGCCGCCGACTGTTGCGGAGTTCCATGACACAGTTTCGCTGTCACCATGTTCGCCGATTATGTAGGCTGAAACGCTCTTTGAATCAAGGTCGAATATATCACCAATCTCACAGCAGAGTCTTGCTGTATCGAGAGTGGTACCTGAACCTATAACGTGGTTTTCAGGAAGACCGGAGAGCTTCCATGCGTAGTAGGTCATTATATCTACAGGGTTTGAAACAACAATGATAGTTCCGGCAAAGCCGCTTTCCATGATAGGGGTTATTATGCTTTTCATTACTTTTTTGGAAGGCGCAAGCATATCGAGTCTGTTTGTTGCGTCTTTATCCATAGGAGCACTTGCGGTGATGATAATGATATCTGCATCAGAGCATTCGCTGTAGTCACCTACTCTTACACGCATATTTCTGTTCATGAAGTGAATAGCGTGTTTCATATCTATGGCTTCGCCCATAGCCTTTTCTTTGTTCATATCAATAAGAACAAGATCTTCACAAAGCCCCTGATTTATTATTGTATAAGCTGTTGTTGAACCAACATTTCCGGTACCGATGATTACGATTTTTGAATCTTTAAAACTCATATTTCTTCCTTTACATGTGCGTGGTTGAATGTATACAATGATACATTAGGTTCATATTCCATTATAAATGGATTTTGAAGAATAGAAACATATCTGATTCATATAAAAGGAATAGCAGATATAACTGCAAGGAATACATAAAAGATATCAGAAAAGTAAAAGAAGAGAATACTTCTTATTGATAAAAGGTAAAATGGATGATAGAATTAAAAGTATTGACCTGCTATAAGTATGGCAGGCGAAGTATTAAAAAAAGGTGCGATAAATGAAGATAATAGCAGGTTTGGGTAATCCGGAAACAAAATATACAGCAACAAGACATAATGTTGGATTTGATGCAGTCACGTGTATTTCAGATGAATTTGATATTCCGCTTGACAGGGAAGAATTTAAGGCAAAGACAGGGAGAGGCTTTATTGGCGGTGAAAAGGTACTTCTTATGAAGCCCCTGACTTATATGAATCTTTCAGGAGAGGCAATAGGGCCTGCTGCCTCCTTCTTTAAGATAGACCCTTCGGATGACCTTATAGTCATTCAGGACGATATCGACCTTGAACCGGGCACTATAAGAATAAGAAAAAAAGGCAGTGCAGGCGGGCACAATGGCATGAAGAGCATCATAGCCCACCTTGGCACGCAGGAATTTACAAGGATAAAGATAGGTGTCGGGGCAAAACCGGAGGGATGGGACCTTGCGGACCATGTTCTTGCAAGATTTCCAAAGGAACTTGAACCGCTCATGAGAAAGGTATTTGCTACAGTTGCAGATGCAGCCGAACTTATAGTGAAAGAGGGAGCAGATGCAGCTATGAACCGTTATAATGGAATAAAGATCGAGGTTTGACAGGTATGCAATGTTTTATTGATCCTCTTAAGGAAATGGCTGAATTTAATGAGGCGTGCAAGTCTGTAAAAAAAGGAGACGGACCGGTGCTTGTAACGGGGCTTGGAGACGGAGTGAAGGCAAATTTTGCAATGGCACTTGCTAAGAAAACCAATGCCCGCAATAAAGTGTTTGTGACCTATAGTGAGCAGCGAGCAAGAGAACTTAAAGAAGATTTGCAGCTGTACGATAAAAAGGCGATCATTTATCCGGCAAAGGACCTTATGTTTTTTGCGGCAGATGTGCATGGTTCGGCTATTGTTTCGGCAAGACTTGAGGTCATGAAAAGGCTTCTTGATAATGAAGCTTCAACTATTATATTAACTTTTGATGCAGGGCTTTTAAAAGTCCTGCCTGTTTCTGATGTTCTGGATAATATTCTTCTTTTAAAGGTGGGAGATACTGTTGACCTTGAAGGGATACGCGAAGCGCTGACTGTTCTTGGTTATGAGAATGTAGCACAGGTGGCAGGAAAGGGACAGTTTTCTGTAAGAGGTGGTCTTATTGATATATTTTCACTTACAGAGGATGCTCCGGTAAGAATCGAGCTTTGGGGAGATGAAATAGATAATATCCGTTATTTTGATCCGGAGAGCCAAAGGTCTATAGATGATGGTGAGGTGACCGAGGAAATATCAATATATCCTGCATCGGAGATGATCCTTGACAAAAAGCGCAGTGAAAAGGGTATCAGACGTATTACCAAAGAAATGGAAGACAGGGTGAAATACCTGCGCGGTCAGATGAAGACAGAGCAGGCTGCAAGACTTCGCGATACTGTCAATGAATTTAAGGATAATCTTGATATTTATAAGGGCTCTTTTGGTACAGACAGCTATATAAATTATTTCTATGATAACACGGAAAGCTTTTTTGATTATTTTGGCGGTGATACTATATTTTTCCTTGATGAACCTGCAAGGATAACGGAAATGGCGGAGGCTGTCACCACTGAATTCAGGGAGAGCATGAGCGCAAGGCTTGAAGGCGGCTACATTCTTTCCGGTCAGGCAGATCTTCTCTGGGATTATAAGAGGATATTTGCCTTTCTTTCAAGGAGAAAAACAGTTCTTTTAAGCCTTATCGAGACAAAAACGGGAGCGATAAGCGCAGCCAGACGTCTGGATGTCACAGCAAGAAATGTTAATCCGTACAATAATGATTTCAACTTGCTTGTAAAAGATATAAAGGCGTACAAAAAGTCAAAGAGCAGGGTCGTTCTTGTAAGCCCTAACGATATTAGAGCGGAAAGGATAACAAAGGAGCTTGTTGAAAATGATGTAAATGCCGTATTTACAAAGGACCTTTCAAGAGTTCCTATGCCGGGAGAGACTGTCTGTATCACGGGAAACTTAAAAAGAGGCTTTGAATATCCGCTTCTTGGCTTTGTTGTTATTTCTGAAAGTGATATTTTCGGAAGCGAAAAGAAAAAGAGAAAGAAGCGTAAAAAGAGTGAGAGTGATAACACTTCTATCACAAGCTTTTCGGAACTTCATGTGGGCGACTTTGTCATTCATGAAAATCATGGGCTTGGAATCTATAAGGGGATAGAAAAGATTGAGCGCGACGGTGTAACGAGGGATTACCTTAAGATAGAGTATGCCCAGGGGGCAAGTCTTTTTGTTCCGGTATCGGGACTTGATCTTATTTCAAAATATGCAGGTCAGGGTTCAAGAAAGCCTCATATAACTGACCTTGGCAGTAAGGAATGGACAAAGACAAAGAGCAAGGTAAGAACTTCTGTAAATGAGATAGCAAAGGACCTTGTAGAGCTTTATGCAAAAAGGCAGAATGCAGCTGGATATACTTTTTCTGCGGATACGGTATGGCAGGCGGAATTTGAGAATACTTTCCCTTATGAAGAAACGGATGACCAGCTTAATGCGATTGCAGATGTAAAGCGTGATATGGAAAGCCCGAAGGTAATGGATAGGCTTATCTGCGGTGACGTTGGCTTTGGTAAGACAGAAATAGCCATTCGTGCGGCTTTTAAGGCTGTAATGGACGGTAAGCAAGTGGCTTTGCTTGTGCCTACTACTATCCTTGCGCAGCAGCATTATAATACCTTTATCCAGAGAATGAGGGAGTTTCCTGTAAAGATAGACATTCTTTCAAGGTTCAGGACACCGAAGGAAGTAAAGAAGGTAAAGGAAGGGTTGCTTGGCGGTTCTATCGATATTGTTGTCGGCACCCACAAGCTTCTTGGCAAGGATATGCAGTTCAAGGATCTTGGCCTTCTTATCGTGGATGAGGAGCAGCGCTTTGGTGTTACTCACAAGGAAAAGATAAAAAAGATGCGTGAGAACATAGATGTGCTTACTCTTTCTGCAACTCCTATACCGCGTACCCTGCACATGAGCCTTTCCGGCATAAGGGATATGTCTGTCCTTGAGGAGGCGCCTGTTGACAGGCTTCCTATACAGACTTATGTACTTGAACATAATGATGAGATAATAAGGGAGGCTATAAACAGGGAACTTGCAAGAAACGGTCAGGTCTACTATGTTTACAACAGGGTAAAGGGCATTGAGGATGTAGCTTCGCGAGTTGCAAATATGGTGCCTGAAGCCAATGTTGCCTTTGCTCATGGACAGATGACGCAGCGTGAACTTGAAAGGATCATGTATGACTTCATAAATGGAGACATAGACGTACTCATTTCAACCACGATAATAGAAACGGGTATAGATATTTCAAATGTAAATACGATAATCATTGATGATGCGGACAGGATGGGACTTTCCCAGCTTTATCAGCTGCGAGGGAGAGTCGGAAGGAGCACGCGAACTTCATTTGCATTTATGATGTATAAAAGAGACAAGATGCTAAGGGAGGTTGCCGAAAAGCGTCTGGCTGCGATAAAGGAGTTCACAGATCTTGGAAGCGGATTTAAGATCGCCATGAGGGACCTTGAAATAAGAGGGGCGGGAAACCTTTTGGGAAAGAGCCAGTCGGGGCACATGGAAACAGTCGGATACGACCTTTACTGTAAGATGTTAAATGATGCGGTAAGAAAGCTTAAGGGTGAAAAGGTATTCGGATATGATTATGAGACCGTTATGAATCTTGATGTCGATGCCTTTATTCCTGCATCTTATATAAGGAATGAGACATTAAAGCTTGAAATGTATAAGAGGATAGCTGCGGTTACAAATGGCGAGGAATTGCTCGATATAAAGGATGAGCTTATAGACAGGTACGGTGATCTGCCGGGGTGTGTGGACAATCTGACGGTTGTGTCGTATCTAAGATTTATGGCACATAAGGCATATATCACAGAAGTTAACATGAACGGAAAGAACGTGCAGATCACAATGTTTGAAAAAGCGGATATCGATACGGCAAAGATAGCACCTTTCGTAGATGATTATGAGGGAAGACTTAAGGTAAAAAAGGATGGGGGCAGTGTGAAATTCACCTATAGGCTTACTGCGGACGTTCCCGAAAAGGGGATGAACGCTAAAAAGAGCATTACAGATGAAAGACTTACCGAACTTAGGAGTCTTTTAGGCGATTTCCTCCGCCTTTTGCCTGATGAAAAAAAGGAGGCAGCAGGTTGAAATGAAGAAACCAAGGATAAGCTTAAAAAAAGTACGCCTGTTTGCGGTACTTATTGTATTTTTAGGTCTTTGCACGATTCAGTTTGTAAATGTAAGGGCGGATGAAAGCAGGGCTTTCGCGGTTAAAAAGAGTGAAATATCTGCAGGAGACGTTCTTAATGTGACAGGGGATGCAATAGCAGGAGACCCTGCCGCAAATAATGATGAACTCGGAGAAGTGCCAAAGAAGGACCTCGAAGCACTGAAGGATACAAAGGCACTTGAACTTTACCTTACAGTCAATCAGAAAAAGGTATATTATCCGGAGGTTATGGTCTATGTTCTTGGAAGCAGGGACAGTCTTGAAACTGAAAGCGGCATGAAGGGGTTCTGGAATGAAAAGATTGACGGAAATACAGTGTCTTTTCTTGTTGCAGATGATATAAGAAGGGAGCTTATCCAACTAAAGGTGATAGTAGGGGCAGCAGAGGATGCAGATGTGGGGCTTACTGATGAGGAAGAGAATGAGCTTATGGAAACTGCAAAGGCACAGCTGCAGAATGTGAGCCCTGAGATAAAGGCAAGATATTACATAGATGAAAATGTTCTGTATAAGGTTTACCATGATAATTTCCTTGCCGCAAAATTCTATAAAAATTATACGGATGCCACATCGGAAGCGACTGCTAAGGAGCTTTTTACTGATGATTTCAGAGAGTGGTACAAGGGTAGTGACATAAAGATTGAAGAAGATAAATGGAAAAATCTTGATGTCGGAACTGCCGGAGAAGAAGATTTGGCATCTGAGGGGCAAAAATGACAAAAAAATTGCCAGAAAACCTTAAAAACAGGGCTTTTTACTAAAAATATGCTTGACAAAATGCTTAGATAAGCTTATAAATGAACTTGTAGCTCCGGAATGAGAGCGTAGGCTCTGTTCATTGTAAAACCGGAGAAAAAACAATATAGTGTGGGGGAAGAATAAATACCCTGCAGAAAACAGGAGGATTTATCCATGAATAAGGCAGAGCTTGTATCAGCTATAGCTGATAAGACAGAGTTAAAGAAGGTTGACGCTGAGAAGGCTGTTAAGGCTTTCGTTGATGTTGTTACCGAAGAGCTTAAGAAGGGCGAGAAGGTTCAGCTTGTTGGCTTTGGTACTTTCGAAGTAAGCGAAAGAGCTGCAAGAACCGGTAGAAACCCACAGACTAAGAAGGAGATTCAGATTCCTGCTTCTAAGGCTGCTAAGTTCAAGGCTGGTAAGGCACTTAAGGATGCCATCAACTGATCGGCTGAAGATACAGTTAACTAAAGCCCCCGCTGATAAGGCGGGGGCTTTTCCATACCAAAGGGGGATTAGTTTTGAGACTTGATAAATATATAAAGGTGTCCCGTCTGATAAAGAGAAGAACAGTTGCAAAATCTGCATGTGATGCCGGAAGAGTTACTGTAAATGACAAGGTGGCAAAGGCATCCACAGAGGTTAAAGTCGGAGACATTATAGAAATCGGTTTCGGCGACAAGAAGATGTCTGTCAGAGTGACGGATATTTCTGAAACAGTAAAGAAAGAAGAAGCCAAAGAAATGTACGAAGTGCTTTGATTTTGCCCGTAGATACTTGAAAAAAAAGCCTTGTCGGCTTATAATGTATGTTACAAGGGCATCTTGTCACTTATAAGGAGAAAAACTATGGTTGTGCGCATGAAAAGACGAGACGTTAGCAAGAAGAGAGCAGGTTTTATAGTCTGCTTTATTTTTGTTGCAACTGTCTGTGTTTTTGCAAATTGCGGCAGAGTAGTCCTTTCAAGACAGATCGTCAAGGCAAGCAAACAGAATGAGGCAGTAAGCAGACAGTACGAAAGCGAAAAAGAACGGACAGAGGAACTTAATCGTCTTAAGATTGACAGTAAGACTAAACAGTTTATAGAAAATACTGCAAGGGATAAGTTCGGACTTGTATATAAGAATGAGGTCATCTTTGAACCAAAGAATGGCAAGGCGACTTCAGAGGATAAGTAAAGAGAAGCAGGAATCCGGCATAGATCGGCTTCCTGCTTTTATTTGTGCGTTTCTGTGAGCCGAGAGAGAGCTTGCTTTCTCATTCGGCGAGTAGCGCGTCATTGAGCAGGATCCGTCCAGCTTAATTTTAATGCGAGAGGTTTTTAATGATATTTAAACAAGTTTACGATACAGTGTGCAAATATTCTTTGATAGAGGCGGGGGATGGCATTGTTGTCGGAGTGTCAGGCGGGGCTGATTCAGTGTGTCTGCTGCTTAGTCTTGTCAGTCTGAAAAAAGAGATAAAAAAGTATAATGATATAAAGATCTGTGCGGTACATGTACATCATGGGATCAGGGGAAAGGAAGCCGACAGGGATGCGACCTTTACAGAAAATCTTGCAAAGAAACTTGGTGTGCCTGTAAGGATCGTGAGAATTGATGTTCCGGCTCTTTCAAAGGCCTCCGGCTTTTCGGAGGAAGAGACCGGAAGGAGAGAGCGCTACAGGATATTTGAAGAGGTACGGGAAGAGCTTGGTTTCAATAAGATAGCAGTTGCACATAACAGGGATGATCTTTGCGAGACATTTTTACTTAATCTTGCAAGAGGAACCGGACTTGCCGGACTTTCCGGAATAAAGGCAGTTAACGGCAGGATAATAAGACCTTTGATAGAGACAGGAAGAAAAGATATAGAGTTTATGACAGCTCTTGCAGGGGCTTCTTTTATAACAGACAGCACAAATCTTTCTGATGATTATACAAGAAACAGGATAAGGCATGTGATACTGCCGGCTTTTAAGGAAGGGATAAATGAAAAGGTGGATATCCACATAGCTATGGCAGCAGAAAAGATAAACGATGCCTTTTGCTACATAGAAAAAGAAGGAAAAAGGGCCGCAAAGGAGCTTGCCAGAAAAGAGTCCGGCGGATTTTCTATTGATAATGAAGCGGTGAAGCTTGACCACATCATTTTAACAGAGATGATCCATAAGATACTTGCGGATGTCGCAGGAAGGCAGCGGGATATTTCAACCGTACACATAAATGCTGTTGCAGACCTCTTTTTTGAGGAGACGGGGAGCCACCTTGACCTTATTTACGGAATGAAGGCAGAAAAGACTTACAGCGGTGTAAGGATATTTACAGATAAGAGCGTGCGGGAAAAGATATATTTCAACCTTTACGATATAAACTTTGAAATCATTGATGTGCCTGAAGTTGCAAAGGTAAAAAGGACAGAAAAAGGACTGCTTTTTGTGTATAAAGATGGAAATAAAGAGGAGTTCGCTGAAAATAACTGTACTAAGTTCTTTGATTATGATAAAATATGCACGGGTGTCTGTTCTTCCTGTTTAAAGGTAAGGACAAGAGAACCGGGAGATTATATTATCATAGATACCAAAGGACACAGTCGTAAACTTAAGGAATACTTTATCGATGCCAAGGTGCCTTCAGCTGTAAGAGACGATATAGTCTTACTTGCAGCTGAAAAGAACGTGCTATGGATACCGGGGATGCGAAGCGGTGAGGGAGCGCGTGTGGGAGCTGGTACGACAAGACTTGTTAAGGCTGTGGCAATAAAGAAAACAGGAGAAGAAAATGGAAGATAAGATAAGTGTACTGATCGATGAAGAGCGTTTAAATGAACGTATCAAGGAAATGGCAGAGCAGATAAATCATGATTATGCCGGAAAGAGTATCCATCTTATAGGAATACTTAAGGGAAGTATATTTGCTCTTACAGAACTTGCAAAGCATATAACTGTTCCATGCACAATGGACTTTATGAGTGTTTCAAGCTACGGAAACGGCACAGAAAGCAGTGGCAGGGTAAAATTAGTGAAAGACCTTGATGAGGGAATAGCCGGACGCGATGTGCTTATAGTTGAGGACATAATAGATTCAGGAAATACTCTTCATTATCTCCGTCAGGTGCTTTCAGCAAGAAAGCCTGCATCTCTTAAGCTTTGCACACTTCTTGACAAGCCGGAGAGAAGAGTTGTTGATGATGTAACTGTTGAATATGTTGGATTTGAGATTCCTGATAAGTTTGTAGTCGGATTCGGACTTGATTATGCACAAAAGTACAGGAACCTTCCATACATTGGCGTAATCGAGGAGAGTGACACAAATTGAAAAAACAAGCCAGAGGAATAAGCATTTATGTGATCGTGGTTCTTGTGCTTATGGCCTTCATGTTTATATCCGATCAGATATTTTCTTTGGACCATACTATTTACAACAACACAGATTTCACAACTGACATTACCGCCGGAAATGTGAACGAGGTTGAAATATACCAGAACCAGTCGGCGCCCGCCGGCGAAGTTGCTGTATCCTTCAAGGACGAAGAACGGAAGGCAGTTCATTTTTATGTGACAGATGTGGACAAGATCGTTTCAATAATGTCGGAGCATAGCTTCCACAATTATTATGTGCATGACGTATCGAAACAGAGCTGGGTCATGACAATCCTGCCATACATACTTATAGCTGTCATGTTCTTTATGCTGATTCTCTTTATGACAAATCAAGGAGCGGCAGCAGCGCAGAGCTCCGGTAATTCAAAGATGCTTGACTTCGGTAAGGCGCGGGCAGATATGACTACCGGTGATGATATGAAAAAGAAGGTCACTTTCGCTGATGTCGCCGGTCTTAAAGAAGAGAAAGAGGAACTTGAGGAAATTGTTGATTTCCTTAAGAATCCGGATAAATTCAATTCACTTGGAGCAAGGATTCCTAAGGGCGTCATACTTACAGGTCCTCCGGGAACCGGTAAGACACTTCTTGCAAGAGCTGTTGCTGGTGAGGCAGGCGTGCCGTTCTTTTCTATATCAGGTTCCGATTTCGTTGAAATGTTTGTAGGTGTCGGTGCCAGCAGGGTGCGTGATCTTTTTGAGAGAGCAAAGAATAATGCACCATGTATCGTGTTCATCGATGAGATCGATGCAGTGGCAAGGCGCAGAGGTACAGGTCTTGGCGGCGGCCATGATGAACGTGAGCAGACTCTTAACCAGATGCTTGTTGAAATGGACGGCTTTGGTATAAATGAAGGCATTATCGTAATGGCTGCAACGAACAGAGTCGATATTCTCGATCCGGCAATCCTTCGTCCTGGCAGATTTGACAGGAAAGTTGAGGTCGGGGCTCCTGATGTCAAGGAACGTGAGGAGATTCTTAAGGTTCATGCAAAGAACAAGCCTTTGGGGGATGATGTAAAACTTGATGAGGTGGCTCAGACAACAGCGGGCTTTACCGGAGCTGATCTTGAAAATCTTCTTAACGAGGCTGCGATAAGAGCGGCGAGAGCAGACAGAGCCTATATTGATTCAGAGGATATAAAGAAATCATTCATAAAGGTTGGTATCGGAACTGAAAGAAAGAGTCATATCATTTCAGACAAGGAAAAGAAGATCACAGCTTACCATGAATCCGGTCATGCTATTCTTTTCCATGACCTTCCTGATGTAGGTCCTGTATATACTGTTTCTGTAATTCCTACGGGAAACGGGGCAGCAGGCTATACAATGCCTCTTCCTGAGAAGGATGAAATGTTCCTTACAAGAGGAAAGATGAGGCAGCAGATCATTGTAAGCCTCGGAGGCAGAGTTGCAGAAGAGCTTATTTTTGATGATGTGACAACGGGCGCTTCAGGCGATATCAAGAGTGCCACAAAGATTGCAAGGGCAATGGTCACAAGATATGGTTTTACTTCAAGTCTTGGTCTTGTTAATTATGACAATGAAGACAACGAAGTGTTCATCGGCAGAGAAATAGGACATACTCATTCCTGCAGTAACGCTGTAGCGGACAAGATCGATGATGAAGTAAAGAAGATCATCGATTCCTGCTATGAAGAGGCAAAGAGGATAATAAGCAGTCACATGGACGTGCTTCATGCGAGTGCAGCCCTTCTTATAGAGAAGGAAAGAATAGGCATGGATGAGTTTAATGCCCTGTTTGAAAAGACTGATGGTGAAATGTCACAATAAAATGCACAAGGACGTTGACAGGGTACTGTCAAAATTACCATAAATAACTTCAAAAAGATACAATGTTTGTGCAGACTTATTTGTTAAACCGTGCTATAATATGTCTTGTAAACCCCAATACATTATATATAGTTTTTGCTACACCCCATAAGTAACAAAAATACCTTCTCCAAAAAGGACAGCTCCCCCAAGCTGTCCTTTTTACTTTATACAAAATTAAAAGGAGGCAGATTGTGACAGAAGAAGAGAGAATAGCAGAGATTATAAGAAGACTTGTAGATAAGTACGGGTCTGGAGATAAGATATACTTAAATCATGAAAATCCATGGCAGCTTCTTTTTGCCACCATACTTTCAGCTCAGTGTACGGATGCCAGAGTAAATATCGTGACAAAGGCTCTTTATGCAAAGTATCCTACTTTGGAGAGTATTGCTGATGCCGACCATCACGAGTTTGAAGAGATGATAAGGCCTGCCGGTCTCTACCACAGCAAGGCAAAAAATATACTTGCCTGTGCGAAGGTCTTGATAGAAAAGTATAATGGGAAAGTTCCTTCTGATATAGATGAACTTACAAGTTTGCCGGGAGTAGGCAGGAAAACAGCCAATGTAATAAGAGGAAATATTTTCGGAATTCCAAGCATTGTAGTTGATACGCATGTAAAAAGAATTTCGAATAAATTAGGAATCACAGACGAAAGTGATCCTGTAAAGATCGAGCACGACCTTTACAGGAAATTGCCGGAGAGCGCGTGGATCCTTTGGAATATAGATATAATAGCGCTTGGAAGAAATATATGCTTTGCAAGAAAGCCAAAGTGCAGGGAGTGTTTTTTAAGAGACCTCTGTCCGTTAGGAACGGATGATGTCGTCTAATTTTGACAAGACAATGTTGCGGCGGGCTTCTTCGAAATTTATGCCTGCTACGCTTTTTAATTCATCGATCTTATCAGCGTTTCCGTTCTCTTTATAATATTTTGCAAGAAGGATATAGGTTTCTTCTATATCACTTTCAATGGAAACAGCATAGGAGAGGACCTGCAGGGCGTCTTCATTTTTACCTTTTTCAAAAAGGAGCCTGCCCCATTTATTTAACAAACGCACGAGCCTTGAATAATTTTCGTCGCAGGCAGAGAGAAAGTTCAGATTTGCGGCTCCGTATGCAAGCTTGAGGTCTGTATTGGAGATTCCTGTGAGCTTTAAGATCTTTGCGTCAGCCATTTTTTTAATGCCTTCTCTGGCAGCCCTTATCTCGATATCGGACTCATCCGTATCATAAGGAAGTGCGGCTTTAGCAAGGTCTATATAAGGGAGATCTGAAATATCCTGTTTCCTTGTATTGTTTGCCTGACGTTCCTTCTCCCAGAAGGCTTCATTTTTCTTTTGTTCAATTTTGCCTGTGTTTCGCATGGTGAAACGCAGCAGTGCAAAGGAGAGCAGTATGAATATTAATATTGTAGGCATGATCTTAAATTCCTTCTTCTTTAATATTTGTCTTGAACCTGACACAATTATAAACTATAATCGTTAAATGTGACAGACTTTAAGGAGGATTTATATATGAGATTTTTTATCAAGCACACCAGAACCATTACTGTGGTTATCGCTGTTATACTTGTAGTGGCAATGATAGTACCACTTCTTTCGAGTGCTATAAGTTAAATTTCGGGTTACAGGAAAGCGGAAAATGAAAAAGAAGATAATAGTTGTGTACAGTATTGCTGCCGTTCTTGCACTTGTTGCCATTGTTGCAGGTGTAAGCGTAAACGCTATGGAAAAGACTGTACAGCCAGGTAAAATACCACAGGGCTATTCTGTCAACGGAATAGCTATCGGGGGCAAAACTCCAAAGGAAGCGGCGGCACTTGCCGATGCTCTTGCAAAAAAAGTGGGCAAGACAGAGCTTATTGTAAATGTAGGCGATGCAGGAACTGAATCGGTCAGTTTTGCGGAGCTTGGTGTAAATGCATCTGCGGATGCCTTTATCGACAAGGCTTCAAAAGTAGGCACCGAGGGAAACCTTATCGAACGTTATATGGAAATAAAGGATGCCGAGGAAAAACCTGAAGATTATAAGTTCAATCTTCAGTTTGATGCTACACTTGTCGATAAGTTTGTTAAGGATGTTTATAAGAAGTATAAGACAGATGCTGTAAATGCCACGCTTACCAGACAGAATGGGCAGTTTATCATAGGACATGGTCAGACAGGAAGGAAGATCTACTATAAAAAGAGTCTTGATACAGTAAACCAGGTGCTTTCCTCCTTTGAATTGCCGGAAGGAGCCGAAAGCTGGGATGATCCTGTATGTTCCTTTGATCTTGTTACGGTAAAGCCTAAATATGATGAAGAAAGTCTTGCCATGGTAACGGATGTTCTGGGTACTTATACGACCAATTACGGAAGCAGTACAACGGGGCGTGCGACTAATGTTGAAAATGGCTGCAGGCTTGTAAATGGCATCCTTCTTATGCCGGGAGAGCAGGTTTCTGTAAATGACAGGATGTATCCTTATACTATCGAAAATGGATATGCAGAAGGTGGAGCCTATGTCAACGGCAAGATTGTGGCAGATGTGGGCGGAGGTATATGTCAGGTATCGACAACACTCTACAATGCGGTGCTTTATGCGGAGCTTGAAGTTGTTGAAAGATTCAACCACTCAATGACAGTTGACTATGTTCCTCTGTCAAGAGATGCAGCTATCGCCGGAGACTGGAAGGACTTTGTATTCAGAAATAATACAGAATATCCTGTTTATGTTGAAGGAATCGCAGGCGGCGGCAACATTACTTTTAACGTGTATGGTCATGAGACACGTGATACTGTACACAGAAAGCTTGAATTCGAATCAAAGGTACTGAAGACAATACCGCCTGAAAAGGATAATGTGACCATAGATAAGACAAAGCCTGCGGGCTTTATGCAGGTGACACAGGGAGCCTATACCGGCTATGAGTCGCAGCTTATCAAAAAGGTTCTTATAGACGGAAAGGTTACAGAGGAGTCAGTTGTCAACTCAAGTAAGTATAAGGCAGTCGGAAGATACGTTATAAAAGGACCTGATGAAAAGAATGCTTCTGGTTCTGCGATAGATGTTGAAAAAAAAGGCGACAAAGAAAAGAAAGCATCCGACAGTAAAAAGGAATCAGAAAAAAGGTCTGATGATGATGGAAAAGAAAAAAAGAAAAGCACCCGTGAGAAAGATGAAGAATAATGACAGAGAGCATTTCCTGACAGACAGTATTTATGAGCGCAGTGTTATAAAGCAGCTGCATCTGCGCTCGGATAAGAGTAGGTTGTTCGCTGCGTATAATGGTGGAAGCGCTGTTGCAAGGGCAGGTGATACGGCAGGATATGAGGCTGCCGTATCACGCTGCCTTTTTTTAAAACAGGGTGAAGACTTCATTATAGATAAAAATACTGTTTTAGATATGGAGAGAAGCCTTGCGTGCAGGGGTGCCTACATATCTTCTTTCAGAGCAGAGGTTCTGGCGGGAAATACGTTCAGGGAAGAAGAACTAAGAAGCCTTGTTGTATCTCTTTCAGAGGTTGCTGCGGCTTACAATGCTGATGTGACAGGATTCAATGTTTTTTACGACAGCACTGATGAAACAAGGGTGATTCTTACAGCAGCAGGAAGTGTAAAAAAAGTTTCTGCAGCTTTATGGCAGATGGCAAGCATTTATCCGAGTGAGGATATCGTTGTAACCGGAGTTGCCGCAAGAAGCGGCATGAAGCAGGTCTTTAAGGAAAATGAGAAAGAGATCCGGCGGAATTTTTCAGAACTTTTCTGTATGCGTGTGGAAAATATCGTTGCAGACAGACTCCCTTATGTGGAAATGGAGGTCTTGCCAAGTTTTTTTGCGACTGCCATTCAGCCTGCAGGTGCAGGTGGGATAGAAGCGGCATTCATGAGGCTTGGGGACAGAAAAAAAGCCGGAATGCAGATAGACCTTGATAAGCTTTCGCTTGATCAAGAAAGTGTTGAGCTGGCGGAATATTTCAACCTGAATCCCCTTAGAATGGACTCATACGGGTGTTACGTCATCGCACTGCCGGACTCGGAAGCGGCTGTTAGTGCTCTTAGAAGAGCTGGCATCAATGCAGTGTGTGTAGGCAAGGTTACAAAGGAACTGAAACGTGTGATAAACTGTCAGGATGAAACAAGATACATGACATTATAATGAAAGCGCATGGAAAAAAATCACAAAAATTTCTTCTTATGATGAGGGAAACTACTTATAATGTATAAATAGTGACTTTGGATTTGTGAAAAAAATTTAAAGTTTGACAGATTTGGACTTGTTTGCAAGGAAAGAATGATGTATCATTAATGTAATTGAAAGTTAGGGAGCAGATTTATGGAAAATAATGAACTTAGGAAAGAAATACTTAAAGCCATAGATAAGAACAGCAGGTTTTCTTATGAGGATTTAGGGGAAATGTTAGGCGTATCAGCTAATGTAGTTGAGGCTGAAATGCATGCCATGCAGGCTGAAAAGGTCATCTGCGGTTTTCCTACTATAATCGACTGGGATAAGACGGAAGAGGAAAGAGTCACAGCGCTTATAGAAGTAAAGATATCTCCTAAGCGCGGGCAGGGCTATGATTATCTTGCGGAGCGCATATATAAGTTCGAAGAGGTATCTTATGTATACCTTATGTCTGCCGACTACGATCTTATGGTCATAGTTGAAGGCAAGACGATGAAGGAAGTTGCACATTTTGTGTCCAGCAAGCTTTCGCCTATGGATTCAGTTTTAAGTACGGCAACTCATTTTGTACTTAAAAAGTATAAGGAACGCGGAATACAGTTTGTTGAAGAAGATAAGGATGAAAGGCAGCTGATAACACCTTGAGAGAGATTTTGAATGAAGTGATCCAGGAAATACAGCCATCCGGGATCCGTAAATTTTTTGATATAGTAAGTACTATGAAGGACGCCATTTCGCTTGGCGTTGGTGAACCCGATTTTCAGACACCGTGGCATATCAGAGAAGAGGGTATATATTCACTTGAAAGAGGCAAGACTCATTACACATCAAACAGTGGACTTATGGAACTGAAGGTTGAGATAGCTTCGTATCTTAAAAGGAGATTTTCACTATCATACGATCCGGACAGTGAGATAATGATAACTGTCGGCGGCAGCGAGGCTATTGATATAGCTTTGAGGGCTATGCTTGATCCGGGAGATGAGGTTCTTATACCTCAGCCAAGTTATGTGTCATATCTTCCTTGTACAAAGCTTGCCGGTGGTGTGCCGGTACCTATAGAATTAAAGGAAGAGGATGAATTTAGGCTTACAGTCAACGAACTTGAAGGAGCCTTAACGGACAAGACAAAGGTTCTTGTTCTTCCTTTTCCTAATAATCCTACTGGTGCTGTTTTGCCGAAAGAAGACCTTGTTAAGATTGCTAAGTTTGTCTGTGATCATGACCTTTTTGTGATCACTGATGAAATATATTCAGAACTGACATACAATGAAGAACATACATCTATTGCTTCACTTCCTGGAATGAAGGAACGTACCGTATACATTAACGGATTCAGTAAAAGTTATGCGATGACAGGATGGAGGCTTGGATATGCGTGTGCACCGGAAAGACTTCTGTCGCAGATGTTAAAGATCCACCAGTTTGCGATAATGTGTGCGCCTACAACAAGTCAGTATGCTGCAGTCGAGGCATTGAAAAATGGCGATGCAGATGTAGAAGAGATGCGTGATGCTTATGACAAGAGACGTAAGTATCTGCTTGCAGAATTGAGAAAAGCCGGATTTGACTGTTTTGAACCGGGCGGGGCTTTTTATGTATTCCCAAGTATTAAGAAGTTTGGAATGACATCTGAGGAGTTTGCAGAAACTCTTCTTAAAGAAGAAAAGCTTGCAGTTGTGCCTGGAGACGCATTTGGTGCCTGTGGAGAAGGATTTATCCGTATTTCGTATGCTTATTCGATTGAAAATCTGAAAACGGCTATGATAAGGTTGTCACATTTTGCGTCTGTTCACCTGAAATAATGTTGCAGAGCGCGTAAGTATTGTATGGCTTCTTGATACGACAGATAATAATAACAATGCAGTAAGAAAAGAGGCGGGTCATGGCAGGATTAAACGTAGAATTAATAAATCCATTTCTGGTTTCAGCAACCACGATCCTGAAGCAGGCGTGTATGGTAGATGCCAAAGTCGGCAAACCATACTTGAAGGATATGAGTTTTTCAAATGACACTGTGATCATAATGATCGGTGTTACGGGTGAAATGCGCGGTGAGGTTGTTATGGAATTTACAGACTTAGTTGCGCGTACGATTGCAGGCAAGATGATGATGATGGGACCTTTGCCGGCACTTGACGATATCGGAAAGAGTGCTTTGTCTGAACTTGGAAACATGGTCATGGGAAATACAGCGACTCTTTTTTCGGAGAAAGGGATAGGAATAGATATAACCCCACCTACTCTTGCAGTCGGGAATGTGGAATTTTCAACGGGTTTTGCAAAAAATCTCTGTATACCTCTTATGATTGATGAATCGACCTCGATAAACTTCAATATTGCTATGAAGAGTGAGTAAAATGATAGAAAACACCGGGCTTATCATTAAGCCCGGCATATTAGGTTATAGGAGTCTGAAATCTGGTTGGTATCCTGTCACCATAAAGGAACGGCGGCAGGTCCAGGCTTTCCGTTTACAACGTAGTAGGCTGTTCCTTCTGCGGCATTTACATATATGTCCAATGTCTTTACAGCGCCTAAACGGTGACCGCTTGCCTTGTAAGCTTCTTTAACCTTTTCGCTTACTTCTGAAGCTTTAAGTTCATGTACGTCAAACTGAAAATAAACCTCTTCTTCCATTTCTTTCTTTGGTTTCTTTTCTCTTTTAGGAGAAGCTTTGTCTGAAGTTTTGGAAGCACTGACTTTAGAGGTTGCAGAAATTGCTGAAGTTTTTTTGTCGTATGGTGATACTGCAGGTTTGCTTTCGATTACAGGACTGACTGTAATTGCAGGACCATTTGCAACAGTATCAGCTGTGCTGACTTTAATTCCTTCAGCCGTTTTTGCTGTGTCTTTTTTTGTAATCTTTGACTTTTGCATGATATGTACCTTGCTGCAGGCATGATGTCCACCGGTGCCGTGCCTGCGGCAACACCGATGAAAGTTTGAAATCTTCAAACTTTCTCCCCTTGGTACTCATTTTTAACACTTGTCTATCAATCTTTTATTTTAATTATTTATATTTGTTTTTGCAAGGATTTTTTATATGAATGAAAAAGTTTTAAGAACCTTGGAGTTCGACAAGATAAGAGAAAAACTTTCAGCTCTTGCCTTTAGTGATAAGGCAAAAGCAATGTGCAGGGAACTTGTTCCTTTTGATGAGATCGGAGAAATAAGAAAAGCTCAGAAGGAAACAGGAGATGCTCTTTCGCGAGTTTACAAGTCGGGAAGACTTTCTTTTTCTGGTCTAAGTGATATAGGCGCATCTCTTGTAAGGCTTGATGTGGGTGCTACACTTGGCATGGGAGAGCTTATTTCTATATCAAAGCTTTTGGATGTTGCACTTAGAGTAAAGGAATTTGCAGGAAAGAGGGATGAGGCAGATCCGGATTCTCTTACAGAAAGACTCGCTGCGATAGAGTCTTTATCTAATTTCAACAACGAGATAAAGAGATGTATCATTTCCGAGGATACTATGGCTGATGATGCCAGTGTAGGGCTTAAGAGCGTTCGCAGGCAGATTGCCATTACAAATTCAAGGATAAAAGAGCATCTTGATAATCTGGCAAATGATGCCAATGCGAGGGGATATCTTCAGAGTAATAAGGTCACTATGCGCGATGGCAGATATTGTCTTCCTGTTAAAAATGAGCATAGAAAAGAGATTGACGGGCTTATTCACGATCAGTCCTCTACAGGTTCAACTCTTTTTGTAGAGCCTGCAGCAGTGGTTAAATACAATAATGAGCTTTCGGAGCTTTATCTGCAGGAAAGAAAAGAAATAGAGAAGGTTCTCGCTGCACTTTCAAATGAGGCAGGTGAGAAGCTTGTTGAAATACGCTACAACTTAAAGACTCTTACAGAGATGGATTTTATCTTTGCAAAGGCAGAGCTTGCAAAGAGCATGAAGGCGACTGAGCCTGTATTCAATGAGGATAGAAGAATAAACATAAAGAAGGGAAGACACCCTCTTATCGATCCTAAGAAAGTAGTCCCTATAGATATCAGACTTGGAAGTGACTTTACACTTCTTGTTATAACGGGTCCTAATACAGGCGGTAAGACTGTTTCCTTAAAGACAACAGGTCTTCTTACACTTATGGGACAGGCTGGGCTTCATATACCTGCATTTGACAAGTCGGAGCTTGGCATTTTCAAAGAGATATATGCTGATATAGGTGATGAGCAGAGCATAGAGCAGAGTCTTTCAACCTTTTCGTCACACATGGTAAATATTGTTCAGTTCCTTAAGTCTGCAGACAGTGAGTCGCTTGTTCTTTTTGATGAGCTTGGAGCAGGAACAGACCCTACTGAGGGTGCGGCGCTTGCCATGGCGATTCTTTCAGAATTGCATAACAGGGATGCAAGGGTGATGGCAACAACTCACTATAGTGAACTTAAGATATTTGCACTTACAACACCGGGAGTTACCAATGCAAGCTGCGAGTTTAATGTAGATACCTTGATGCCTACATACAGACTTCTTATCGGTATACCAGGGAAGAGTAATGCCTTTGCCATTTCCAAAAAGCTTGGACTCCCTGACAGTCTCATTCAGGATGCCAAAGAGCGCATAGACACAAATGACCAGCGTTTTGAGGATGTGATCGCAGACCTTAATAAGAGCAGGGCAAAGATAGAACAGGAAGAGATAAAGATAAGGCAGCGCCGCCTTGAGATAGAAAAAGAAAAGAAGGCACTGACTGAGGATAATGAAAAGCTTGCCGAACAGAAGGCAAATCTTATAGCTGATGCAAAGAGAGAGGCGGCTGCTATTCTTTCAGAGGCAAAGAGCTATGCAGATGAGTCCATAAAGAAGTATAATAAATGGAATCAGGGCGGAGCAACAGCCCGCGAGATGGAAGCAGAGAGAGCTGAACTTAGAAAGAAGCTTGACAAGGCACAGTCCGGCAGCATGGTAAAGAAAAAGGCTTCCTCAAGGAACCGCATAGGTACGAAGCCTTTGCATATCGGAGATATGGTCCTTGTAATTAGTATGGGTGTAAAGGGCACTGTAAGTACCCTTCCCGACAGCAAGGGAAATCTCTTCGTTACTATGGGCATTATAAAGAGTCAGGTTAACGTGAAAGACCTTGCCTACGTTGAAGAAAAAAATGATATAAAGATCGGACGTGACAAGAGCGATACGGGCAGAGGAAATATTGCCATGAGCAAGAGTTTTTCTGTGCATCCTGAGAAAAATCTCATAGGTATGACAAGTGATGAGGCAAGGATGGAACTTGAAAAGTATATTGATGATGCCTTCCTTGCGCACATGAATGAGTGCAGGATAATTCACGGACGCGGTACCGGAGCTCTTAGAAGTATGGTGCATGAGTATCTTAGAAGATGCAAATATGTGAAGAGTTTCAGGGATGGCGAATATAATGAAGGAGGAAACGGAGCGACTGTTGTCGAATTTAAGAAATAAGACTTAAGTATCCGTATCAGATATGGCAGAGAAACAAAAGATAATGATCGTCGATGATGATGAAGACATCTCGGAACTTATCTCCCTGTATCTGGTAAAGGAATGTTTTACCACGGTACAGGCTTATGATGGCGAGGATGCCTTGAGGATGTTTGAGGAGGAGGCGCCAGATTTGATCCTTCTTGACATAATGCTTCCGGGCATAGATGGATATGAAGTTTTGAGGGAGATAAGAAAAAAAGATAAAACTCCTGTTATCATGCTTTCTGCAAAGGGTGAAGTTTTTGACAAGGTACTTGGACTTGAACTTGGTGCAGATGACTACATGATAAAGCCTTTTGACAGCAAGGAGCTTGTCGCAAGAGTAAAGGCAGTATTGAGACGTATGTTTTCCAAGGAAGAAAGGGAGGAGGAAAAGGCATCTGCAGTGCCGGAAACGGTACTTGATGATAAAGAGGTGCATTTTCCGGGACTTGATGTCAGCATAAGAAATTATACTGTATATTATGACAATGAACGAGTTGAAATGCCCCCGAAGGAGCTCGAACTTTTATTTTTCCTTGCATATCACCCTAATCAGGTCTTTTCAAGAGAACAGCTTCTTGATCACATCTGGGGATATGAGTTTATAGGAGATACAAGGACCGTAGATGTGCACATAAAAAGGCTCAGAGAAAAAATAAAGGATCACGGTGACTGGAAACTTTCCACAGTCTGGGGAGTTGGCTACAAGTTTGAAAGCGGCACGAAATAAATGAAGATAAGTCTTCTTACAAAGTATATAGTCAGTTATCTGATAGTTGTTGTAAGTGCTCTTGCAGTTCTTAATACAGTTGGTGCTCATAGGGTCTTTTCGGGAATCATAAATGACAGAACAAAGGCATTGGAAAAGGAAGCAGGAGTTATAGCAGACAGCTATCTTGAAGATTATTATTCGGGAAACAAGCCTTTAAGGGATGTTTACAAGGAATTGCTGGTTGTAGATGCATATTCAGATGCAAGGATTATGATCGTGTCAAACGACGGAGAGGTGCTTTCTGATACAAGAGGATATGCAACTGCTATAAAGGAAAATAGGATGAAGCTTCCGGAGAGCCTCCTTGAAAAGGACAGCGTTGACGATTTTACCATGGATAGGTTTATAAAGGAGCCTGTGATAGCGGTGATCCACCCTATTGACCTTAATTTTTCTCTTCATGGATACATTGTTTTAATGACAGAAAGAGAAAAAGCGGCGGCATCCGGTAATTACTACATGGATACGCTTAATATATGTTTTCTTTTGATAGCATTTGTATTTCTTGCGGTGATATCATTCCTTTATATTATCTCAATAGTTCCTTTGAGAGAGTCGATAAAGATGGCAAAGGAATATGCAAGAGGCAATTTTAAATATCAGCCGCCGAGGCACCACAGAAGGCGCAACGATGAATTTGCAGATCTTGCCGCGACCATAGACTATATGGGGAATGATATTGGAAGAATGGAAGATTACCAGAGAAAATTTCTTTCAAATGTATCCCACGATTTCAGGTCTCCTCTTACTTCCATAAAGGGATTTGCAAATGCAATGATAGACGGGACTATCCCGCCTGAAATGCATGAAAAGTATTTAAATACCATAGTCTATGAGACAGAACGTCTGACCGGACTTACAAGTTCGATACTTGAACTTGGCAAGTTTGACAGTCATGCGGCGATGTTGGAGCTTATCGACTTTGACATAAACAAGGTCATAAAGCATACCGCAGAGACCTTTGAGGGAACATGCAGACCGAGAGGGATATATTTCAACCTGACTTTTGAATCTGAGGTTGAAATAGTTCATGCTGATAAATCAAAGATAGAACGGGTTATTTATAATCTCGCGGATAATGCGGTCAAGTTCAGTCATAACGACTCCACGATAGATATAAGCACTGTCGAAAAGGGCAACAAGGTGCTTGTATCGGTGAAGGATCATGGAGTTGGCATAGCGAGTGAGAATATCAAAAAAATCTGGGAAAGATTTTATAAAACAGACAGTTCCAGAGGACGTGACAGAAAAGGTTCAGGACTTGGACTTTCTATAGTTAAAGAAACGATCACCGCTCATGGCGAAGAGATAAATGTGGTCAGTACTGAGAATGCCGGTACTGAGTTTATATTTACGCTTGCCAAAGGCGGGAGCGGCTGATCAGGGAGCGTTGATATGGCAGATAACAAAGACTATAAGGTAGTACATGAGACAATAGTTCCTAAAAAACATCCTGTAAGAAATGCTATTGGCAAGTTTTTTGCAGTGATAATACTTGCGGCCTTGTTTGGACTTACTGAGCGCGTGGTATATGAGATATCAGGCCTGTATATTCCTTCAGTCCTTGAAGCCGTAGGAATTGATGTCAAGGAGTCAAAGGTCAGGGTGAACGACGATGGCAAGCAGGAAAATTCGTCGGGAGATAATAAAGAAAGTGAAAAAAATGCCACACCCGCTGCGATAGAAGAAGTAAAGAGTGACATTTCAACCGAAAGCGCAATAAAAACCGACGAGACAAAGAGTGATAGCGCCGCCAGTGAAAAGTCAGATGCTGATAAGAATATTTCCGAGAGTGCAGTTGTTGTTTCTGAAAACGAAGGCGCTGCAGACGGAGATGATGATGAAGATGGCAATACAATAAACGGCTACACAGAGTTATATCAGGGCTTGTCAGATTATTCGGACACCTTGAACGATTCAATTGTGGATGTACAGACCGTTGTTATGGGAACAGACTGGTTTGAAAATCCTTATGAGACTGAAAAAAAGACTTCGGGCTGTATTGCAGCAGTGACCGGCAAGTACGCTTATATCGTTACGGGTTACAGTGCGATAAAAACCGGAACCGATATAAGAGTTACTTTTAGGTCAGGTTTTACGGTAAAGGCGACTTTAAGGAATTATAACAAAGACCTTGATATTGCACTTTTAGTTGTTAAATTGAAGGATACCAGTGATTACGAATTAAAGAAGATGAAGCCTGCCCGCTTCCTTGAAAGTCATGACATAAAAAGAGGCAGTCCGGTAATTGCCGTAGGTGCACCAGATGGAACTATCTATTCAGTAGTTCCGGGCGTTGTGACGAGCGAAGGCGAGTTGAAATATGTGGCAGACAGGTCTCTTAGGACTTTTAAGGTAAACATTCCTTTTTCAGCAGATGGGACAGGCATGATAGCTGATTTGAAAGGCAATGTGATAGGAATGCTCGAAAGCGGCAGTGGAGATCAGGGTATCAGAAAGATAATAGAGTCAGCAGATATGACGGATGTTATCAACAGTATGATGAATGGTGAGGGCATCCCTTATATCGGTATCGTTGCATGCGAGTTTGCAGGAGCAGAATCAACTACCGGCAGATTAGGCGGTATTCTTGTGGATTCTGTTGCAGAAGATTCTCCTGCTGCGGATGCCGGCATTAAAAAAGGTGATATAATATACGAGATAGACGGAAGACTTGTTTCTTCCATGGATGCCTACCAGAAGCTTTTATCCGTAAAAGAAACTGGTGATGAAGTAAGGCTTCTTATATACAGGGAAAAGCGCGGCGAGGGCACTGAAAAAACAATAGAAGTAGTAACAGGTGATAACAGGGGGATAAGATAATTGAAGTTTATAAAAGATCTTACAGAAGGCGACAATCTTAGCGGAATATATTTCTGCAAAAGCAAGAACGAACTTAAGACAAAGAACGATAAAACATATTATTCACTTATGCTTCAGGATAAGACAGGTCAGCTTGACACAAAAGTCTGGGATGTTACATCCGGAGGAATAGGTGATTTTGATGCCGGTGATTTTATTGAAGTTCAGGGACAGGTGAACAGGTACCAGCAGGCTTTACAGGGATCACTGTTCAGGGTCAGAAAGTGCAAGGATGACGAATATGACCTTGCCGATTATATGCCTGTATCGGATAAGAATATCGAGGATATGTACAATGAACTCCTTGCTATTATCGATACAGTAAAAACAACGTATTATAAGGCGTTACTTGATGCGTTTTTCAAGAATCCTGACTTTAAGAAGAAATTTATAAAGCACAGTGCAGCAAAGAGCATACATCATGGCTTTATAGGAGGACTTCTTGAACATTCTCTGGGAGTTACGAAGATATGCCAGTTTATAGCTGAAAATTATCCGGCTATAAATCATGATCTTCTTATTACCGCTGCCCCTCTTCATGATATAGGCAAGCTTGAAGAGATAAATGATTTTCCTGCAAATGATTATTCTGATGCAGGTCAGCTTTTGGGACATATCTACATAGGCGCTCACATGATAAATGAGCAGATAGAAAAGATACCGGATTTCCCTGAGAGACCAAAGAATGAGCTGGTGCACTGTATCTTGGCTCACCATGGTCAGCTTGAGTTTGGCTCTCCAAAGCTGCCTGCTCTTATAGAGGCGGAGGCACTTGCCATGGCAGATAATCTTGATGCCAAGATGGAGACATTTACAGAGATAATAGATGCCAACAAAGGAAGAACAGACTGGCTTGGGTTCAAGAAGGTGCTTGATTCCAATGTGAGACTTACTACTCCGGGCGAGGGCTGATGGAAGGATGATAGATGGTTAAAAAGAACGATATTTTAGACCTTGTGATCACAGGTTTTGGAAATGAAGGAGAGGGTATAGGCCATGCAGATGGCTATACCCTTTTTGTTGCGGGAGCAGTTCCCGGTGACGAGATAAAAGCAAGGGTGTTAAAGGCTAATAAAAACTTTGGCTTTGCAAAGATTGAGGAGTTTGTAAAGGTTTCGCCAGACAGAAGGAAGCCAATATGCCCTTATTTTTCAAAGTGCGGCGGATGCAGTCTGCTTCATGTGGATTATGAAGCTGAAAAGAAGTATAAGAAAGAAAAAGTTTTTGACTGTGTCACAAGGATCGGAAAGATAGCGCCTGAAACATTTGAAATGAAGCCTGTCATTGGGCTTGATGAGTGTGAAGGAAGACCTAAACATTACAGAAATAAGGCACAGTTTCCTGTAAGGATGGCGGATGCTGCGAATCCTTATGCCATAAAGGCAGGCTTTTTTGCTCCAAGAAGCCACAGGATAGTTGAAATAAATGAGTGCGCGATAGAAGCACCTGTTACATCATTTCTACTTGATGCACTTAAAAAATTCTGTTACGAGTATAAGGTAAAGGCTTATGATGAGGAGACCGGGCGGGGCATAGTAAGACATTTAATGACAAGGACAGGCGCTGAAAGCGGCGAAGTAGGGGTCTGTCTTATTATAAATGCAAAGAATCTGCCCCATGCAGATGAGTTTGTAAAGGCTATGCAGGACGGAATCGAGGCATTTAACAAGGCTGATGTTGAGGGCTTTTCTGCATTTAAGAATGAGTTAAAGCTTGCAAGTGTCTGTGTAAATATAAATATGAAACAGACAAATGTGATAATGGGAAATAAGCTTGTGAAATTGTATGGAAACGACTATATCACAGATAAGATCGGGAATGTAAGTTTTCATATTTCACCTATGTCCTTTTTTCAGGTAAATCCTATACAGACGGTCAAGCTTTACGAAAAGGCGCTCTCTTATGCCCATCTTACAGGCAACGAGGTGGTATGGGACCTTTACTGCGGTATAGGCACCATAAGCCTTTTCCTTGCTAAAAAGGCAAGGGAAGTCTACGGGGTTGAAATAATTCCTGAGGCAATTGAAAATGCGAGGGAAAATGCAAAGTTAAACGGCATTACCAATGCCGTATTTAAGGTAGGGGCAGCAGAGGGGGTCGCAGAGAAGCTTCCAAAGCCTGATGTTATTGTTGTGGACCCTCCGAGAAAAGGATGCGATGAAAAACTGATAAAGACTATCCTTAAGCATGCACCGGAAAGACTTGTATATGTTTCCTGTGATCCGGGAACCCTTGCAAGAGATCTCAGACTTTTGTGCGATGTGGATAACGGTGGATGCTATAAGGTTTTAGAGGTGCAGCCGGTGGATCAGTTTGCCGGTTCTGCTCATGTTGAAAGTGTTGTAAGACTACAGAAGAGGTAAGGGATGAACTGCGATTATTCTAAAAAATGCGGAGCATGTTCCATGATAGGCAAGAACTACAATTCTACTCTTGTTAAAAAAGAGGAGATAGTGGCTCATTTTATAGGAAAGTATGTAAAACCGGATAAGATCCTTGGCATGAAGGACCCTTATCATTATAGAAATAAGGTGCATGGAGTTTTTGGCAAGGACAGATACAATAATCTTGTGACAGGAACCTATGCAAAGAACAGTCATGATCTTGTACCTGTAAGCGGCTGTCTTATTGAAAATGAAGAGGCAGGCAGGATAATAGAAGGTGTCAGGGCACTTGCAAATGAATTCAGGATGACTGCCTACGATGAGGACAGAAGAACAGGACTTTTAAGGCACATTCTTATAAGAACATGTCATGAGACTGGCGAGATCATGCTGATACTTGTTACGGCTGATTTTATGTTTCCGGGAAAGAAAAACTTTACAAAGGAATTAAAGAAGAGGTTCCCCGCCATTTCAACCTTCGTGATAAATGTAAACAGGGACAAGACTAATATGATCCTTGGAAGACCTAAGGATACAGAGGTCGTGTTCGGTAAGGGAAAGGTCATGGATGTCCTTTGCGGAAAGAAGTTTGTGATAGGACCGGATTCTTTTTATCAGGTCAATTCATTGCAGACGGAAAGACTTTATGAGAAGGCTGTTTTGTTTGCAGAGCTGAATGGAAATGAAAGGGTGCTTGATGCTTACTGCGGTATAGGAACGATCGGGCTTATCGCTTCTGATAAGGCAGGAGAGGTAGTTGGAGTTGAGCTGAATGCAGAGGCGATCGCCAATGCAAAGGAAAATGCGAAGCTAAACGGAGCAAAGAATGTAAGTTTTATATCCGGTGATGCGGGAAAACTTCTTAATGATATGGTTGCCGGAAAGAGCAATGAGAAGTTTGATGTTATCTTCATGGACCCTCCGAGGGCGGGGGCAAGTGAGGAATTCCTTCAGTCGGCGGCAGCAGCCGGACCATCCCGCATTGTTTACATTTCCTGCAATCCGGAGACCCTCGGAAGAGACCTTGGTATCCTTAAAAAATTAGGATACGCGGCAAAGAAGGCAGTTCCAGTTGATCTTTTCCCTTGGACAGAGCATGTTGAGACTGTTGTCTTGCTTTCCAAGGGCGAGATACCCAGCAAGAAAGTTAAGGTTGAATTCTCATTAGAGGGCATGGATACTGATGGTTTCAAAGATGGAGCCACCTACGATGAGATAAGGGATTGGGTACAGGAAAAATATGATTTACATGTTACGAATCTTAATATAGCTCAGGTAAAGAGAAAGAACGGCATTATAGAGCGAGAAAATTATAATAAGCCGAAGTCAGAGGATAGTAAGCAACCGGGAACAACTCCTGAAAA
>CADBPM010000004.1 GCA_902796595.1 uncultured Lachnospiraceae bacterium
AATCTTTTGTCATTTGTAACACGCTCCTTTATGTATAGTATTTTATCAAACTATGCAATGGTGTTACAAAATTAGTTTAGCAGGTCACCTTGCACCGATGAAGGGAATTTATTAAGGGAATCTTACGAAAAAAAATAAACATAAGGGTTGAAATGAGAAGCAGTTCATTTCAACCCTTATATTGTTATCAGAAAAGAACTTGTATTGATGAGCGCGTTTATGTACTTTGCTTACTGAAAAAGCATTTTATGACAGAATTTTGACCGAAATTGATTGGAAAACCAAGAACCATTTTAAGTATACTGAAAATAGACCTGTATTATGAGAATAAAAGGGGAAATTACCTTGTTGAGGTTTATTACAGGTTCAGGTACAACAATAAACGGAGGGAAATGTTATGTCTGAAAAAAAGCTTGTATTAAAAAAAGCAGGGGAGATCATTGATTTTGAAACAGTGTTTGAATTGAATCCTGATATCGAGGAAGCAACACCGAAGCACAAGGGGCGCATGGTCCGTGTGGACTATACTACGGATGTATATGAGTATGGTGTGACTTATCCTAAGTATTGCAATGTGTATCTCCCTTATTGCTATGATGAAAATGATAAGACAAGAAAATACAATGTTCTTTATTATCAGCATGGAAACACATGTGATCCGGAACTTTTCAATACTCCTGAGACAATAAAAAAATTTGATAATCTTTTTGACAGCGGAGAGATTGAGCCTTGCATCATAGTATGCACAACCTATTATTTTGACCCTGCACGCGACGAGAAAGAGCGCCATAAGACAGGCATAGTTCCCGCCGGTGACAATCACAGTACGGGAAGTGTTGCCAATTTTTACAGGGAAGTTATAGAGGATATCATTCCGAATGTTGAGATGAAATTCAACACTTATCTTACAGGTACATCCAAGGAAAAACTGATCGCAAGCCGTGACCACAGAGCTTTTTCAGGGTATTCACGAGGGGCAGCCTGCACATGGTACATGTTTCACAATGCTTTTCAGTTCTTTCGCTGGTATGCACCTATGAGTTGTATGACAACAGCAGGAAAAGGGATATTTGACAAGACTTCAGATGAAGAGGTAATAGATTATGTAACCTTTGCACCGAAGAAATTTGAAAAACTGCCTTTCTTTATCTACGGTACAAATGGTGATCCTGAAAAGGATGTGAAGCAGATGCACGACCAGATGAAATACTTAACAAAACAGGATATTTTTTCATACGGAACCGATCCAAGTGAAAATAATATTTATTATTCTGTTTCAGAGTATTATCATTCAGATCTGCTTGTACCGATGTATTATTGGAATTCGTTAAAAGTTTTATTTCATTAAATAAGACAATCTGTAATGAAAATCCCACGCTGCAAACTATATATTTATTTGGGTGCAGCGTGGAGTATTTTGTGGTTTAGATGTGTGATAGTAGAGTTATAATTACTCACAGAATAGGAGCTGCACGAATAGCAGATAGGATCATAGTAATGAAAAATGGGAGAATAGTTGAAGAGGGGAGACATTCTGAGCTTATAAGAAAAGATACTTATTATTCAAAATTGTATAGAGAACAGGCAAAATGGTACAATGATGAAGCAATTTGAAACAAAGAATTAAACTTATAAAACTGATGATAAAATCTTATGTATGAAACATGACTTCCTTGCGAAAAGCATGTTGAAGAATCTGTCCATCGGTGCTATGATAAGTTAAGTTTGTGTCGTTAGCATTAGCAGTATATGCAGGAGGTTTTATGGAAACAGTTTCAGTTCCAGAAGTGTTTGGAAGTCTTGTATTTAATGACAAGGTTATGAAAGAGAGGCTGCCTAAGGATATTTATAAGGCGGTAGTTGAAACAAGTAAAAGCGGAAAGCATCTTGAGCTTGATATTGCAAATGTTGTTGCGGCAGCCATGAAGGAATGGGCTATAGAGCATGGCGCGACTCATTTCACACACTGGTTTCAACCGCTTACAGGACTTACTGCTGAGAAACATGACAGTTTTATCACGCCGACCGATGATGGCGGCGTTATCATGGAATTTTCCGGGAGGGAGCTTATAAAGGGTGAGCCGGATGCATCAAGTTTCCCTTCAGGCGGACTTCGTGCTACTTTCGAGGCGAGGGGCTACACAGCATGGGACCCTTCATCACCTGCATTTGTGAAGGATGGCTCACTTTATATACCTACCGCTTTCTGTTCATACGGCGGCGAGGCACTTGATAAGAAAACCCCACTGCTCCGCTCAATAGAGGCTGTTGGCGAGTCTGCAGTAAAGGTACTTCATCTTTTAGGCAGAACTGATGTGAAGTATGTTCACACTACAGTCGGAAGCGAACAGGAATATTTCCTTATAGATAAGGATATGTATTTAAAGCGCAAGGATCTTCTTATGTGCGGAAGAACCCTTATAGGCGCACCTGCACCAAAGGGGCAGGAAATGGAAGACCATTACTTTGGTGTGCTTAAGCCAAAGGTTGCAGATTTTATGCATGATCTTGACAACGAACTCTGGAAGCTTGGAGTTCCTGCAAAAACAAAACATAATGAGGTTGCACCTTCACAGCACGAACTTGCGCCTGTGTTTGAGGCGGGAAATGTGGCTGTAGACCACAACCAGCTTACTATGGAAGTTATGAAGAAGGTTGCCGACAGAAAGGGTTATGCCTGCCTCCTTCATGAAAAGCCTTTTAAGGGTGTAAATGGTTCCGGTAAGCATGATAACTGGTCTCTTGTTACAGATGGTGGCGAGAACCTTTTGAATCCCGGTAAGACACATGAGGAAAACTTTCAATTTATGGTATTCCTTATGGCTATCATAGAGGCTGTAGACGACTATCAGGATCTTTTAAGAATATCCGTTGCAACAGCGGGCAATGACCACAGACTTGGAGCCAACGAGGCACCTCCGGCTATCATTTCTATCTTTGTCGGGGACGAGCTTTTAGGTCTTCTTGACGGAGTTAAGGGAGGTAAGCTTCCTGAATTTAAGAAGAAGGCTCTTATGGAGCTTGGCACAAAGGTTCTTCCTGAATTTAAAAAGGATAAGACAGACCGCAACAGAACATCACCTTTTGCATTTACAGGAAACAAGTTTGAGTTCAGAATGCCGGGTAGCGCACTTTCTGTCGCAGACCCAAACATTATCCTTAATACAGCAGTTTCAGAGGCACTCGATGGCATTTATAATGCTCTTAAGGAAGTTCCTTCGGATAAGATTGAAGAGGAGACTATGAAGCTCCTTAAGGATATGCTCGATAAGCATTCAAGAATTCTTTTTGACGGCAATGGTTACGCTGATGAATGGATAGAGGAAGCACACAAGAGAGGTCTTCTTGATCTTAGAAGCCTTCCGGATGCCATGCCATACATGCTTCAGAAGAAGAACCTTGAACTTTTTGCAAAGCATCATATTTTAACAGAAGAAGAAGTAAAGAGCCGCTATGAAATCTACCTTGATAATTATTCAAAGACAATACATATAGAGTCTCTTACAATGCAGGAAATGGTTCGCAAGGACTTTACAGAAGGTCTTGTTGCATATCTTAAGGCTGTTACAGATGAAACAGCAAAGAAGAGAGCTATAATTCCTGACCTCAAGTGCGCTTATGAAGATCATATAATCAGAGTGCTTGATGAAAGCGAAGAGAAGATAGGTGAGCTTCTTATAAAGCTTTCAGAAGATACCTGCAAGGCAGAGCAGGAGAGTGACGAGTTTAAAAAGGCATGTATGTACCATGAAGTTATACTTAATGACATGGAAGAACTTCGTAAATATGTAGACGAAGCAGAAGCCTATATTCCGGAAGATTTCCTGCCATATCCTACATACGGAGAACTTCTTTTCTCGCTTAGATAAGGCTATATCGTAAAGGATGGTGTATCGTGGGGCAGCATGATCATATTCGGTCATGGTCAAAAATATATGATAATGGAAAAAAAGGTTGACATTATACGGCAACATTTTTGGAGAAACCGGAAGTGTCTGGAAACGGGCTGAGGCGTCAATGATGAAAAAATTAGCAATTATATGGATGATTATTGCTTTTATCGGATTAATATCATTTATTACTAAAGCTAGAATTGTTAACTTAGGTGCATTTATTTTTCCATTTATCATATCAGTCTACTTATTTTATAGGAATAAAATGGACAAGAATAAATAATATTATTTTACAAACTGTTTGAAATTAGCTTAATAGTTTGTGCAAATAAATTGGAGAAAAGTTTGAAATCGTAGACGGCGGTTAGTAACCGCCGTCTATTTGCTTTAATAGAGTTTACAAACGAAAATATCATTTTTTTAATGTGAAAATTCACAATTGAAAGCACAATTCTACTATGCTATTATCGTAAACGAAATAAGTAATTTCGTTTACGATAAACGTCGCTCAGAAATAATGCTGGATAGAGCAAGTTCTATCC
>CADBPM010000005.1 GCA_902796595.1 uncultured Lachnospiraceae bacterium
CTCGGCTCTTTCATCTGCAACCTTATCAGCTAACTTTGTAAATGATTCACACATAGCATCACGTCCTTCCTCTGTTTCTTTGAAATGCCTAACTCCATCAGCAAGAGGCTTAAAATAAATATTATCAGCTTTCTTGCAATTAAAGTCATGTGCCAGTTTACCAAAATCGTCCTTCCCACGATATTTACCGTTCACGTAAATAATATGGGCACCATCATCAAATGCCTCCCCTGTTTCTCTAACAGTCTTGTCTACATGATATATCGGCTTATTTGCCTTAAACTTATCATGCTGGCAAATGAAGATAACATAAGTATCTATGATGGATTTGAACTCCTGCTTTTTCTTTAAAAGTCTTGAGTCGATCATGCTCTGATGATATCTTGCTCTCTTTATATGTGAGCCTTTGGTATTCCTCTGAACCTCAACATCAAACTGAACGCCATTCTCATCAACTGCAACAATATCAAGTCTGATGTTTCTACCACCAGGATATGCACTTTTAAGCTCCACCTGTCCCTTTACACGTTTAACTTTGATGTCATCTCTTTCAAGGACTATCTTCAAAAGCAACTCAGCAGCTTCAATATTTCCATCGAAGACCTTGCTCATCAAATCATCGTCAAATAGAGTTAAATCATCTATCGCCTTTTCAAGTTCGGCATTTATCTGAGCACTAAGCTCAGTTCTTGAGATTTCTGTCTCTTTGTCTTTCTTCCCCATACATACTCCTTCAAGTTAATAATATCACTCTAACACAAGCCTTACAATTAGCAAAGAGGCGATTTAATGCAAACTTTATAGGTGGTTTTTGAGGTCGCAAATTGCGGCCTCAAGGTTAAAAGCACAATCATCTCTCCGGATAGCTGCGCTTTCTTTGTGGCTCCCGAACACGTTCCTGTTCTTTCTCCTTTTGGTGGACTTCGTTGCTACACTCACGTGCTTCATTAGCCTTGTTATAATCAATGACTTCCACACAGGCAAGCTCACCCACTTCTTTATCAAGCTGCTCCTCAATCGAAAATCGCTTATCAAGAAGCCCTGACACTTCACCATGCCACTTCTCTACTTCAATCTTTTCCCCCTTGGGAACAATCTTGTGGAACTCTTTCAGCCTGTGAGGATATAACTCAAGCATTTCCTTGTGCTCTCTATCATACTTCCATTTGGCTATGCCCTTAAGGCTTTCGCTCTTTCTAAACACATTCAGATATGGTTTGAGCTTATCATAGGCTTCAATCTTTGCCATCACTTTCTTGATCTGAGTGCCATAGCTGTTATACTTATCCGCAAGCCTGTTGTACTCTGAACTATGATCATGGGAAAAGCTGGCAAGTTCATCAAAGCTCCTTATGCCATTCTTCTCTAAAAAGCTGATCATATTCTTTGGATCTTGAAGCATTTGCCTATTAGAAACCTTCCTGAGATAAAAACCACTTACCAGAGGCAGCTGCAAAAAGTTATGACGCTTGACCACCTTGTCAATAAGATCCACGATCTCATTCTTAACCGCTGCTACTTTCTGAACAACAGCTTTCTTGTAATTCTCAACCACTACTGTTGTGATATCAATGAATCGTGACAAGCCTCTAAGCTCCATGACCTTGCGATTATAATTTCCTCGTTCTGTCTTTATACCCTTATTCTCAAGAGCATTGGCTTCACTTCCCAGATGGATGGTAGGGGGAATGTCAAGACCAAGTTCCTTAAAAGACCTGTGCTCCCAAGTCTCATTTATCTTGAGTGCCTCATTGGTCTCGTTGATCAGGTTGCTCAGATTCTTTCTCCATTCCTTGGCTTTACCCCTGTCATTCCAATCGGTGACCTGTTCAGTTTTACATAGGTAGTTCTTGCCTCGACGGATCTTGTTTCCATTCTCATCCAGGATATAAATCTTTCGCTGTTTTGGTAACCATTTACCATTTTCATCCATAGCGCGAAGAGTCATAAGACAATGAAAATGCAGATTCCGCTGTCCCTGTTTATTGACCGAATCGTGTATCGCCCATTCACAGCACATGCCCTTGGAAACAAAATTATCCATGACATATTTTCTGACAGTTTCCTCTGCAACTTCATATGACCAGCTATTTGGCAGTGACGCTTTCATCATCCTGCAAAGCTGGGCATTCTTATTTTTCTCAACCATCTCAACCGCGTTCCAAAGAACATTAGGATCAAGATATTCCCTCGGAGCATTATCGGGAAGGTCTACCTCTTTGTGAACCAAATCTTCTTTTGCATCTGGGTGGTATGTGTGACCGTCATATTCGCTTTTACGCTTTTCTCGGTCAATATAGCCCGAGGCGTCGACAGCAGATCCTCCCCCCTTACTTCCTCCTCTGCTGACGACGGATATTCGCGTGCTCAGAAACTTCGGCATCCTTCAACCTCCTTTCGGCAGCACGCAAAGCCATCACTGCATTGTAGTCACGGCGAATGTGACTATTATGCGAAGATGGCGCAGAATGGGGTAGGCGCTTCTTTATGCGCCGAAGGGGAAGTCTGGCTTCCCCTGTTGCACATGGGCACCATGGGCAACGCCCTCCGCAGGAGACCCTCGGTAGAGCGCACATACCATCTACGATGGTATATCTGTGCGCACCCAATAAATTGGGTGGAAAAGAAGTGTTGAGGTTGCCGGTACGGTTTCGCATCATTCTGTCACCTCGCTTTCTACATTTTTGCTCTGTGGATGAGTAGCTCTGAACTTGATGTCATTGATCACTTTTCTGCACTCCTGTGTAGCCAGAGCAGCCTTAAGGATCTCGTTCATTTCATCCTCTTCAAAGGCGAAGCATTCAGGAAAGTATTTGTGAACAACGCCTCCCATCATATACTTATGACGGTTCTCAATTCTTCGCCTCTCTTCATTGGCTTTCTTCTTCTCCGTTGCCAGCCTGTTCTTAGCCTGCTGGAGATTCTTTTCGGCGGCTTCCACGCCTTTGGTTGTAGTAACTGTAGTATCAATCACGGTTGATACCCCCTTTCATAAAATATAGTTTTTGACCTGCGCAGGGCAAAGAAAAAAGGACTATTCCGTTTCGGAATAATCCTCTTTGCTTTGAACTACACTAAATTATTAAAAAATGTAATTGTCAGTCACTCCATCTAATAATCTTCCATTTCTTATTAATCTTTTCCAATTCAACATAATATGTCTTATTGGAGTATGTTGCATACTCTTTTAAATCTTTAATATATGCATTTACTATGTCTTTTCCTTTATCCTTTATGTATTTCTGAATAGCTGCATCTTCACCATCTTCTTCTATTATTTTGTCAATTTGCTTAGAATTCCTTTCATAATAATCATTGAAAATACTTAAAACTGCTGAATGTGGGACAACAAATGTATTTTCATCTAATCTACTAATACTCACTTCATATGTTGCACTTTCCTTTTCCTCTTCATAATCGACTATCTGATAATTCTTAAACATAGCAGTATAATACTCATGGAAAAGCTTTCTAATATTTTTATTGTTTTCAAAAAAATCTTGTATTTCTTCATCGTCTGACATGGATATAGCAAAATCGTGTATTAGCTGATCCTCAGTAATTTGACTTAATTTAGAATATGCTTCACCATCTTTATCACAGTATTTAAGCGCCTCCTCAATATTCCCATCAGAATACGCTCTAAAAAATGCATTGATTACATTTCGTGCAGAGGATGGATATCCGGATCCGCATCCAACCATCAATAAAGATATAACAAGAAGCAACGTTAATATAAACTTATTTTTGTGCATAGGTTTTTATCCTTCTAGTTAGCTCTGGCGTGCTCGCAAAATCGGTTCTCGCATATACTTAACAAGAAATTTATTAGTTACTATAAATCCCACTATAAGAACGGATATTATCTGAGCTGTAGACAGACCAAACATCCATATACCACGAACTTCATCTCCTCTAAAAAATTCAAGAATGAATCTACAAACTGAATATAGAATCAAATAAATGGAAATGTTATGATCATAACTTTTACTTTTCTTTTCCACAAAAATCACTATTACAAAAATTACCAAGTTGCAGATGCTTTCAACAAATTGTACAGGAAATCTAATGATTTCCGCGCTATCTTGCATTACAACTCCCCATGGCCAAGGAATCCCGTAGCAACACCCTGCAAACAGGCAACCAATCCTAGCCCAAAAATGAAATAAAGGTATAGCTGGAGCCGCCATATTCGTAACCATTTTGGAAGAACACCCTATAATCCTGCTCGTTATTGGAATTCCAGCCAATGCCCCAAGCATACCTCCGTAGAACACTATTCCACCATTTAACGTATAATGAATAATGTTGTTAATTGAAAGTTCCATTTGTGGTAGCATAGCTATAATAAAAACGAGTCGTGCCCCCAAAAGTGCAGTAATTGTCGATATTCCTAATGCTATAACAAACTGCCGAAAAGAAAGATTCACTCTGTCTATTCTAAAATACATAAATACCACAGCAAAAATTAGTCCTATTGTGGCAAACAAGGAATATGATGGTATTTGAATATATATTATAGGTAATATAGTTTTGTCCCCCCCCTTATACTTTTTCCCTTAACAAACTATTACTCGGCAGATGTCCAACATCCACGCGTGAAAGCACGCGGCATGCTTGAATTATAATTGTATGGGCTATCCACGCTTTCTTTCTCGCCACAGCTCATATTCAAGCACATATTCTGCTTTGTAGCTTTTGTAGTATCTGCAGTTGTTTCAACATACTCCGTTCCAGAGCACTTAACGCCAAGACAATTAAATGTATCTGAATACTTTCCTACACTCTTTACTTCGCTCTTGCTTATACATCCGCAACCATTATAGTAAGTTACACAACCAGACAGTGTATTATTTGAATCCGTCTTTTTAACGCTTACACATTCCGTAGGCCAGCACTTGGTATTAAGACCACATCCAAGAATTCCTGCTGGTCCGACACAACTTGTATACTCTACACCATTATCATCGGTACCCTTTGCGCAGACAAATATACGAGTATTGTCATCACCACAATTTGAACACTGTATGCAATTACCAATTCCACATCCTGTAATGATAATAAGCGGAAAGCAGCACAAAATAAGAAGAATCAGCAATTCCTTTGCACGTTTCTTTTCTACTTCTGTAGTGATATCATTTCTTTTGTTTTCCTCCATTTTATTTAGCCTCCTTTTCAGCAATTATGAAAACGTGTATATAAAATCCTGTATTTTTTCAACAAAATCACTCCATAGATCACTAACATATGCAGGTCCATAGCGATATATACATACTCCGATAACACAAAAAACAACTAACCAAAACAGCGTAGTACCAACCCTGGCATGTTTTGGGACGGAAACGTTTTTCATATGATTCTTTGATACTTCTGTGCTCTGATTCCTGTACGAATTACTCAGATCGTCCGAAGTTTTACTTGCGTTTGAAAACTGTGAACCCTCATACCTGTGAAGTTTTGACAAATACTCTTTTCTCGCATAGTCATCACTCAGCACACTGTACGCTTCATTTATTAAAAGCATCTTTTTATCGGCATCTTCCTTGGTTCCTTTATAACTGTCCGGGTGGTACTTTTTGGCAAGTGCTTTGTATGATGCTCTTATTACCTCTGGTTCAGCATTTTCCGAAACATTTAAGACATCAAAATAATTTATCATTCATTACAGAGCCTTTCGTGAAGGTGTACTTATATGAATGATACAAAGCTAATAATATATGTTTGTTTAAAAATCTGTTCAAATACAGAGTTTATGCAAATTTCATAATATTTATTATCGCAATATGATATATTTATAGGTACAGAGATAGTAAATTAAAAGTTCGAGAAAGTACACCTTCTCGAATTTTCCTATGAGTTCTTTATCTTAATATTTCCGAACGCTTTGGCTCTTTCATAAAATGTTGTCTGAGCCATTCCGCATTCCTTTGCAGCCTGTGAAACAGATATCTTCTTATGTTTCCACCTCTGATATACTTCTTGAAAGTTATCTGGTAGAGGTTTGGGCATTCTTCCAAAACGAACACCTCTTGCCTTTGCAGCAGCAATACCCTCAGCCTGCCTCTGATGGATAGTCTGATATTCTGTCTCTGCCACATATGATAACAGAGCAAGAATCAAATCGCTGATAAACGTTCCCAACAGGCTCTTTTCTCGTCTCGTGTCGAGAAGTGGCATATCAATTACCACAACATCAGCACCTTTTTCTTTGGTGATAATTCGCCACTGTTCACTGAGATCACGGTAGTTACGCCCCAGCCTATCAATAGATTTGATATAAACTACTGAATCACTATCAAGTTTTCTTAGCAGCTTCTTATACTGCGGTCGCTCAAAGTCCTTCCCTGACAGCTTATCCAGATATATGTTGCCCTGGGGCACTCCCATCTCCATCAATGCAAGGATCTGTCTGTCCTCGTTCTGCTCCCTTGTTGAAACCCTTGCATACCCATAAATCTTTTCGTTTTCGCTCATTTAAAACCTCCAATCAATGTTTGTTACGGCTGTTATTCATATCAGCCATTTGTGCTCTGATCTGATCCCTTCTTGTCTGCGTTATTCTTCTGGGCTTACGGTAACTAACGTACTGTTTTGGCATGGAGTAGGTCTTGTCGATATCAGTTGCCTTGATACATCTGTACACATCAGGGAACTCGGTAACTAACGAATCAAGCTTCCTTATAACAGCTTTATCTCTGCTATAGACTATTGCCTGTTCCTCCCTAGCATTGAAGTTGATAACTGTTTCCTGTTCTATCTTGGTTAATCTGCTCATTTCTTAAGCTCCTTTCTGACTGCCCTCTTGGTCTGTTCTGTAGTCTGTGGCACGGACGGAAACGAAAAGAAAAGATGGATAGGATAAGATGGGATAAGATTAGTTA
>CADBPM010000006.1 GCA_902796595.1 uncultured Lachnospiraceae bacterium
ACAGTATGCAGCATGGGAATTGTGGATATCAATAAGCAGGAAAAAGAAAGTAAAGATAATGCATAAAAATAAGAGGCTATCGCGAATGTAATGCGGTAGCCCTTTTTTACCTAAACATCTTCTTCAAGCATGGTAATCTCTATAAAGTCAAAATCAATTTCATCTATAAAATTATCCTGGCCGAATCTTGTTTTACTGTGGTGTTTAAAATCAGAAATATTCATATCAAGCCATATAGGGCTTGAAAGATCCCATTGTCTGCACATATCCTCTATAGCCTTGTAGACTTTACGGGTCCTGTTAAGGTCTGGGTCGGGGATTGTAATTGTAAGGCTATCAAGCATTTTACCTTTTTTTATCTTGCGTATCCACATTGTAAACATTATTTTGCAGCCTTTCCAATAAGATCTATTATAATGCCGATGGAATCTGCCTGACTGCTTTTCTTCATTGCAGAAATATAAGTGTCCCTGTTTTCGTAAACGCGGTTTACGGTTGAAATGAGCTTATCTGTGGTTATTTCTTCTTCAGGGAGAACCTTAGCAAAACCCTGCTTTTCAAAGCTGTTCGCATTGAGGATCTGGTCTCCGCGGCTTGCGTGTGCAGGAAGAGGAATAAGTATTGCAGGTTTTTTAAGGGAGGCAAGCTCGCAGATGGCATTTGCACCTGCACGGGAAATAACTATATCTGCCATTGCAAATATATCTCTCATTTCTTTATCAATATATTCATACTGAACATAGCCTGGAGTGCTGTTTAAAGAGTCGTCTTTTTTACCTTTTCCGCAAAGGTGAACTATGTCGTATGTCTTTATTAGCTCCGGAAGAGCTGCCCTTACTGCATTATTTACGTTTGCAGCTCCAAGGCTTCCGCCTGTGACAAGAAGAACAGGCTTTTCACCTTTAAGTCCGGTGAATTTAAGTCCTTCGTCCCTGCTTCCCATAAAAAGCTCACGTCTTATAGGGGTTCCTGTAAGAACAGCCTTCTCTTTAGGAAGTGAAGCGAGAGCCTCCGGAAAGTTTGCACATACATAGGTTGCCTTTGGAATACAAAGTTTATTTGCAAGCCCTGGCGTCATGTCTGATTCGTGGATAAGTACAGGGATATTAAGGTTACTTGCCGCAAATACAACAGGAACGGAAACAAATCCGCCCTTTGAGAAAACAACGTCAGGTTTTATTTCCTTCAAGGCACGGACAGCTTCGTGGTAGCCTTTAATTACGCGAAAAGGGTCAGTGAAATTCTTTAAGGAAAAATATCTGCGGAATTTTCCGGTTGAAATGCCTGTGTACGGGATGTCAAGTTCCTCTATAAGATGGCGTTCCATACCTTCGTAGGAGCCGATATATGAAACTTCATAACCATTTTTTTGAAGTTCGGGTATGAGTGCGATATTAGGAGTAACATGGCCTGCAGTACCGCCACCGGTAAGTACTATTTTTTTCATGATGTTTGGAGTTTTCCTTCCTTTATCTGAGTAAGTGCCTTAGAAAGCTGATCTGGACATGAAGTGTCCTTAAAGCCGCATTTAAGACCACTTAGTTTTTCAATTACACTATCAACAGGCATTCCCTTTGCAAGAGCACAAATGCCTTTGAGGTTGCCGTTGCAGCCGCCAGTAAAGGCAATATTTTCAATTATTGAACCACTAAGCGTGATCTCTATCATCTGGCTGCAGGTTCCATGTGTTTTGTAAGTATAAATTTCTGACATAAAAACTCCTTTACAATAAGTTGCCTCCGCCGTAAAATGCCGGCAGAGGCTAAAAGTATTATTAAGTCGGTGGCGGATGATATGATACCGACATCGTATTATTTTTAGATATCAGTGTGAGTCTTAATAAATTTTGTAACTGCTTCTTCGTAAAGAGAAGGATTTACATAATAGCTTTCTGCATGGTCTGCACCCTCCACAAGGATGAGAGTTTTATCTTCACTTGCACATGCATTGTAGTTCTCATAAACCATACGTGTTGGTACAAATGCGTCCTTATCGCCATGTATGAAAAGGTATGGCAACTCAGTTTTCTTAAGGGCACTCAGTGAATCACATTCTTCAAAGCTGTAGCCGTTAAGCTGTTTTGTAACAGCACTTACTGCATCGATAACAGGCTTTGTAGGAATGTGGAATTGACTTTCAAGGTTGTGTTTAAGCTGACCATTGAGAGTTGAGTATCCGCAATCTTCTATGATACCCTTTACCTGAGAAGGAAGTTCGTCGCCTGAAGCCATCATTACAGTAGCGGCGCCCATGGATACGCCATGAAGGAAGATAGAAGACTCATCCCCGAAGCGAACTGTGAGGTAATTTATCCATCTTTCTACATCAAAATGGTCATGCCATCCAAAGCCTACGTAATCTCCCTGACTCTTGCCGTGACCTCTGTCATCTACCATGAGGATATTTACGCCAAGTTTATGATAGAAAGGAAGCATAAAGGCGAAGTCTTTGAATCCGCTTGCTCTGTAGCCATGAACAAGGATAACAGTTATATCTTTTTCTTCTTCAGCAGGTATAAATGTTGCATGAAGTTTTAAACCATCAAAAGAGCGTATTTCAACGTCTTCTTTTTGGATTTCGTCAAGCCATTCACGCATTTCTTCGTATTTTGCCTGCTTATCCGGGTCATCAGAATAGATATCCGGATCGCCCTTTTTTATAACTTTGGAATTTCTTGGAACTGAAAGCTGGTAGAAATAACCGATGCCGCCCGCTACTACTGCGGTGGCTGCCCCGAGAACACCTAAAATAAGACCACCTTTTTTCATAAAGCACATCCTTTCTGTAAAAAATACCTCTTTAAAATTAAACCCCAAACATTTAAATATCACCCTATGGTAATGTTTGGGGGTTAATGAAAGTGTCTGACACCACACAGATTATTATAGCATCCATCAAGAGTATTGTAAAATAAAAAAATGCTCTTTGACTTTTGACTCCGACATCATACTATTTCAAAAAATTAATTACAGACTATGTTTAGGGGGAATTATCACGGACTCGGGGAGATCATTTAAGTTATAGTCCGTGAGATGATCGTGAATCTTTAGCAGGTTAGCATTGTATACTTTTGCATCGCAAAAAGAAAATTGAAAATCGACAATGTAGGGAATGTCCATTATCTGTATATGTGGCAGTAGATGTTTTAAAATCAGGATTTCAAAATCATCATCGGACGTTACCACCATGCGGGATTTTATGTCTGTATGCAGCAAGTCTAACTGTAACTTTGTGATATCTGTAAGGTATGCGCTCTGGATGATCTTTAGCCCTGTTTTTAAGAATGCATTTACAGCCCTCCGTCCGGCTTCAGGCGAACATGCGTTAGCAAGTCCATTTTTCTCAAAAATATCATAAAGCAGATCAAAAATCAGAGTAACAGCTTCATTTATCAATCCTCTTTTATCTTTTGCCCAATAATTTTGATCCATTCTTTATGCCCACGTTGCAGGCATGGTGTCCATCGGTGTCGTGCCTGCCGCGACACCGATGAAGGGTGAAAACGTCTATTTCTCCCTGAAAATAAGGAAGCTTCCATAAGGAAAAAGGGTTATCGTATCTTCTGGAACCTCTCCTGTTAAGAGGTCTTTAAAGAAACCTGCCTGTCCCGGCACATCGAAGACAAAAGGAGTATATCCTCTGTTTATCCCGCATATAAGGTGCTCTTTTTTGGTGTATCTTTCAAAAATAAATACAGAATCTCTTGCGTATAAAACTCGTGTATTGCTGTGGATAAAGAGTCTGTGTTCGCATCTTATAGTGGATAGCTTCCTGTAATATTCCTGAAGGTCTGTATTTTCATGTCCCCAAGGGTAGCATGCCCTGTTGAAAGGGTCATTGTAGCCTTCCATGCCGACTTCGTCGCCGTAGTAAATACATGGAACACCGGGAACCATCATCTGTATCAGTGCGGCAAGCTTAAGAAGACCGATGGCTGAATCAAGGCTTACCGCATCCATTTTAGTGGCATGGCGAATCTCCCTTGGAGTGTCATTCGGAAGGATCTTGCCGCCAAGCACTGTAAGGATCCTTGCTGTGTCATGAGTGCCAAGGAGGTTCATGAGACAGTCGAGGATTTCCGGCGGGTAGTTCTCAAGCTCCGTTTCCAGGGCCCATTCAAGAGTTTCTGCATTTCCATTGCGGACAAATTCCACTATGGCGTTTTTTAAAGGGTAGTTCATTACAGAATCAAGTTCACGTCCCTGAAAATATTTCTTTCTGGTTCCATAGGCAATCTTATTTGAGGCGTCTTCCCAGACTTCACCAAGAACCAGAGCATCGCTTTTTTCTGCTCTTGCGGCCGCTTTAAGCTGCATGAGAAAGTCGTCGGAAAGTTCATCTGCAACATCGAGGCGCCACCCTGAGGCTCCGAACCTGAGCCATTTTCTGATTATGCCGTCCTCTGAAAAAAGATAATTTCTGTAGGAGGCGGAGTCCTTATTTATAGTAGGCAAAGTCATTATTCCCCACCAGCTGTTGTATACTCGCGGGTATTTGATGAAATTGTACCATTCATGGTAAGGCGAGCTGAAATCGTGAAATGCTCCGGTCTTGGCTCCGTATGTACCAAACTTGTTGAAATATATGCTGTCGGCACCTGTATGATTGAAAACGCCGTCAAGGATTATCCTTATGCCTCTTTCATCAGCTTCTACGCAAAGCTTCTTGAATTCTTCTTCATCACCAAACATAGGGTCTATCTTTGAGTAGTCACTTGTATCATATTTGTGATTCGAGTAGGCCTCAAAGACGGGAGAGAGGTAGATACAGGTCACTCCCATGCTTTTTAGGTAAGGAAGCTTTTCACGTATTCCAGCAAGATTTCCACCGAAAAAGTCATTGTTTAAGATCTCACCGTGTTCATCCGGACGCCATTCTACTTCGCCGCCCCAGTCATCCCTTATTATCACAGGTCTTTCGGGATTGACATGCTTGTTTGCCCTGGTGTCTGGTTCGCCTTTTGCAAAGCGGTCTACGAAAATGTGGTAGAAAAGTCCGCCTTTTATGAAGGCAGGAGTAGTCATGTGCCTGTCGTAAACAGTAAACTGAAAGGCATGGAAACCCTCATAAACATGGTCGATCACAGCCTTAGAGCCGTTTCTGCATACAAGGTATTCTCCGCCAAAGCCATGGAGTCTTGCGTAAAACCAAAACAGACCTGTTTCCTTTGTGGGAATCCAGGCCTCATAAAGGTCAAAGTCATGCCAAAGCCCAATCCATGTTAAAGGCATTTCTTTGAAATCTTTTTCATTGTCATTTTTAATTAAAAAAGCAGACCTTGTTATTCCATGTTTGCGGGGAATTCGTATGATAAGCCGGCAGGGTATTCCCTGCCGGCCTGTAAGATGCATGCCTGTAGTTGTGTGCCCGTCAGCAGTTATTATACATACTGAAGTCTTGGTGCTATTCAATTTAAACTCCTTTGAGTTTAGTTTACAGGTTTCAGATTCCAGATCTCATTTGCATATTTTGCAATAGCCTTATCTGCAGCAAAGTGACCGGCGCTGGCTATGTTTACAAGACTCTTTCTGTTCCATTCACGAGGGTCTGCATAGTCGCGGAGCATATCTGTTCTTACATGGCAGTAGTCGCCAAAATCTGCAAGACACATATATGGATCTGCAATTCCATGGTCACCGATAAGAAGATACCGGTAAATATCGTTGAAATCAACACCGTTGAAGCCGCTTTTAAGTCTGTCGAGTGCACGCTTCAAGCGGTCGCTGTTTTCGTAATATCTGTATGGGTCATAGCCGTCACGCCACTTGTTCTCTACCTGTTCGGCAGTCATACCGAATATGTAGATGTTCTGTTTGCCGACCACCTGGCTCATTTCAACATTGGCACCATCAAGAGTACCAAGTGTAACGGCACCGTTTATCATAAGCTTCATGTTTCCGGTACCGGAAGCCTCTTTTCCTGCGAGAGATATCTGCTCGGATACCTCGGCTGCAGGCATGAGGTTTTCTGCCATCGTTACACGATAATTTTCAAGGAATACAACTTTAAGTTTCTTACTTATGACAGGGTCCTTATTTATCTCTTCTGAAAGGTTTACTATAAGTCTTATTATGGACTTTGCTCTGTCGTATCCAGGAGCGGCCTTTGCAGCAAAGATAAAGGTCTGAGGGGTTATATCTTTGTCAGGGTCGTCCTTCAAGTCATTGTAAAGAGCGATTATCTGAAGAGCGTTCAAAAGCTGTCTTTTATATTCGTGAAGTCTCTTTACATGTACATCAAAGAGTGAATCAGGATCGATAAGGATACCAGTGTCCTTTTTTACAAGGTCTGAAATTTTTCTCTTGTTCTCTGCCTTGATCCTTGCGAGACGTTCGAGTACGGCAGGATCATTTCTGAATGCCATGAACTCGGTAAGCTTCTCTGCCTGCCTCTTATAGGTAGTACCTATACAGTCATCGATAAGAGCAGTAAGTCCCGGATTGCTCTGGCACAGCCATCTTCTGTGAGCGATACCATTTGTTACATTTGTAAATTTATCAGGTGTGTCATCATAGAAATCGCGGAAGACACTCTGTTTTAATATGTCAGAATGAAGCTCTGATACACCGTTTACACTGTGTGAACCAAGTATGGCAAGGTGTGCCATGTGGACAACTCCGTTTGAAAGAATTGCCATGCGTTCGCACTTGTCCCAGTCGCCAGGATATTTGTCCCATATATGCTTGCAGAAACGTTCGTTCAACTCGTGTATGATCTGATATATACGAGGAAGGAGTCTTCTGATAAGCTCCTCAGGCCATTTTTCAAGGGCTTCAGCAAGAACTGTGTGGTTGGTGTAGGCAAGGCACTTTTTAATTATATCGAAGGATTCCTCCCATGCCATGCCATAATCGTCCATGAAGATCCTCATCATTTCCGGAACAACGAGTGCCGGATGAGTATCGTTGATGTGTATAGCGATCTTGTCAGGAAGACTTTCAAGAGTCTTGTAGTCTCTTAAGTGGTCGCCGATTATGTTCTGCAATGAAGCAGAAACAAGGAAGTACTGCTGGCGAAGTCTTAGTTCCTTACCTTCATAATGGCTGTCGCGAGGGTAGAGCACCTTTGAAATGAGGGATGCCTTGTTGTCACCTAAGGTAGCACGGGCATAATCTCCGTTTGAGAAGGAGGTCATATCAAAGTTTTCTATATCTCTTGCCTGAAATACACGAAGTACAGAAACGCCGCGGTCATCCGCACCGGAAATCATTATATCGTAAGGCACAGCTTCTATGGTCTCGGCATTTTTAATAGTAACGCGAAGCTTGTCCTCGCTCCATGTTTCTTCAAGTTCGCCGCCAAAGCTTACCTTGAAGGTCTTATCTGTACGCTTGTTGAGCCATACTGAACCGCCCGGAAGCCATACATCAGGAAGTTCTATCTGCCATCCATCTACGATCTTCTGCTTGAAAAGACCATATTCATAGAGGATGGAGAAACCGGTAGCATTGTAGTCGAGGGTTGCGAGTGAATCCATGAAGCAGGCGGCAAGCCTTCCGAGACCGCCGTTTCCAAGACCTGCATCAGGTTCGAGTTCGTAAAGCTCCTCCAAATCATAACCATGCTTTGAAAGAACTTCCTTATAGGTGTCTGTAAGCCCCATGTTGTAAAGGTTGTTCTTTAAAGAACGGCCGATAAGGAATTCCATGCAGAGGTAGTAAACTCTTTTTGCACCCTGTTTTTTGGAAGCTGCTTTGAAGTCGTTTCTTCTCTTTAACAGGATATCCTTTACTGCAACTGCAACAGAATTATAAACCTGTTCCTTGCTTGCATTTTCAAAATTTACACCAAAATGTCTCTGAAGAAGGTCTGTAAGAACTTCTTCAGTATATTCGGTGGATGAGATATTGTCTGTAGGTATTGATTCGTTTTCATTCTGTGGTGCCGGCTGATTGTTGAAATATTTTTTGTTTTTCTTCAAAATGTTTCTCCCTGTCTGTTCGTGATGGCAAAAAGCCTATATTCACTGTATTCCGGTTATCCAGCTGTACATTTCATCATATTTTTCAGCAGATTTGCTCCAGCTGAAATCTATGGTCATTATATATTTTCTTAATTTATCCCAGTCATCTCCGTGGTTTCTGTAAAGGTCAACTGCACGGTATACTGCATTTGAAAGGTCTGCAGCAGAGTAGTTGCTGAAAGTGAAGCCATTGCCTTCGCCGCCGCCGCAGTCTTTTATTGAATCTCTGAGACCGCCTGTTTCGCGCACGATAGGAACAGTACCATATCTGCAGGCTATCATCTGTGAAAGTCCGCAAGGCTCGGCTTTACTTGGCATAAGGAACATATCTGAACCTGCATAAACCTTATGGGAGAGTGCTTTATTATAGGTTATCATAGCTGAAACTCTGCCACGATACTGATTCTGCAACCAAAGGAAATAGTCCTCATAGCGTCTGTCGCCCTTGCCGAGTATGATCACCTGAAGGTTTGTGTTGTTGAGCAGACCTTCAAGGGAATCCATTACGATATCCATACCCTTGTGGGATACAAGTCTTGTAACGAGTGCAAGAAGAGGAGCATTGTCATCTGCATAAAGGTTGCCCATCTCCTGAAGTTCTCTCTTGTCCTTTAACTTGCCTGTTACATCGACAGGTGAGAAATTATTTGAAATCTCGCCGTCTGTTTCTGCATTGTAAACAGTAGTGTCAAGACCGTTCAAGATACCTCTTGTCTTCCATGCGTTCTTTGCGATTATTTCTTCAAGTCCATGTGCAAATGATGCATCGTGAAGCTCGTTAGCGTAGGATTCACTGACAGTAGTAACGCAGTCGCTGCATTCGATAGCGCCCTTAAGCAGATTGATGCAGCCGTCATATTCAACGTATGCGCCTGCTTCTGGTGGGAGACCGAAGACATCACCAAGTATTGCAAGGTCATATTTACCCTGGTACTCTATGTTGTGAATGGTAAAAATTGTCTTAAGGTCGTAGCGGTAGATGCAGGTATTATAAATAGGCACAAGTGCTGACTGCCAGTCGTTGGCATGTATTATGTCAGGCATAAATCCCGTGAAATAAATACTGTCCATTACAGCCTTGCTGAAAAAAGCATAACGTTCGCCATCATCATAAAAACCGTAAAGTGTATCACGACGGAAATAATATTCATTATCTATAAAATAGTAGGTAACGTTGTCTTTTTCAAGTGTGAAAAGACCGCAGTAGAGGTTTCTCCATGCAAGACCTACATTGTAATTGCACAGATACTTAACCTCTGAACCGTAGCGTTCTATTATTTCTTTATAATATGGCATTATGACGCGCACATCATAATCACCTCTTTTTGCAAGAGCCTTTGGAAGGCTTCCAAGAACCTCGCCAAGTCCACCTGTAGCAGTGTATGGAAGTACTTCAGAGCCTACAAAAAGTATTTTTTTCACTGCCTTTGCGTTCTCTTCCTTTTTCTTTCTGCCTCTTTTTGCAGGAGCAGCGATTATATGATTTATTTGAGAAGAAGCAGAATTTACTTCTTTTTTTGTTGTCTTTATTGTACGGGTCGTCTTTTTCTTTACTTCTGTGGTGCTTTCTTTTTCAGAGTCTTCTTTTTTAGTTCTTTTTCTCACAGGCTTTTTTTCGTCTGTATTCTTTTCATCTGCTTTTTTAGGAGGGCGTCCCCTCTTTTTTGCTTTTTTTTCTTCTTTTACTTCCTCTACTTCTTTTACTTCTGTTTCAGGACTAACGACTTCTTTTTCCTCTGTTACAGCAGTTTCAATTTTTTCCGGAACCTTTGTTTCTATCTTTTCAACCTTTTTTGTTTCTATCTTTTCGGTGACCTTTGCTTCAATCTTATCTGGAATTTTCTTGTCTTTCTTTTCTGGCATACAAACTCTCTCCTTAAGTAAAACATTTATCAAGATGCCCCGGTTCCAAACAGAATCGGGGCAAATTTTCTCTTATCAGAGCACTTGTCCTTTATCGATAAAGAATGGATGTCCTTCACAACCGGAAAGATTTCTGCCACCTCTGATAACAACACGCTTATCGGCGATAATGTAGTTGGTGCTGGCACCTGTTTCAACAACACCATCCTGAAGTATGATAGAGTTCTTTACAACAGCGCCTTCAGCAACAGTACAGCCTCTGAAGATTATTGAATTTTCGACAGTACCATTTATAACACATCCGTCTGCAATGATAGAATTCTTTACATCAGCATTCGTGCCGTATTTTGTTGAAGAAGAATCCTTTATCTTGGTATAAACCGGATAATTTGCTACATGGAAAAGGTCAGCTCTTACTTCTTCATTTAAGAGATCCATGTTTGCGTTGAAATATGAATTAAGTGAATCAAGTATTGCAACATAGTTCTTAAATTCGTAACCCATGACTTTGAGCTTCTTAAGTCTTGGTCCGATTATATCGCGGGACAGAGAATTCTTGCTGTAGATCATGGATTCATGCACAAGGCTCTTTAAGAGATTTGTGTTGAATACCCAGATATTCAGTGAGAAATTCTTGAAACCCGAAATCTCAGTCTGAACTGTGAGGTCGGTTATCCTACCGTCACTGTTTACATCAAGGATACTGCTTGAACGATGTATGGTCTGAGTAGGGTTTATTGTCTTGTATACACCGGTAATATCTGCACCGCTCTGCTTGTGGAATTCGATGACTTCATCGAAAGGAACATTGCAGATGATATCGCTGTCACTCATTATTATATAGTCATCATCGCAGGCATCGATAAAATGTGTGCTGCTCTGAAGAGCTTCAAGTCTGTTTTCGTAAAGAGGGGTGTTTGAGCTGTCGCCAAAAGGTGAAAGTATTACGATACCACCATTTTTGCGCGCAAGATCCCAGTCTTTACCTGTGCCGATATGCTTGGCAAGTGTCTGATATTTTGACTTGGTAATGACTCCGACATTTGTAATGCCGGCATTTACCATGTTTGAAAGAACAAAATCGATAAGTCTGTATCTGCAGCCGAAAGGAATAGAAGCCATAGTGCGGCCCTTTGTAAGCTGCGGTACATTTCTATCATGGATATTTGAAAAAACTATACCTGTTGTGCTCATAAAACGTAGCGCTCCCTTCTAAGGTCCATCTTTGACTTTTACTTATTTTCTTCTAACATTTCGCCTGCTTCAACAACTGCCTTATCGCTCACTGTGAGGTGAGAACCGATAACTGCTATGCCCTTGGCACTATCTTTACTTTCACCGATCTTTGCATTCTTGCCTATTGTGGCAGAAGAGTCGATAATTGAATAATTAATCTCTGTGCCGGCACCGATTCTGCAGCCAGGCATGATAACTGCATCCTTTACAACTGCGCCCTTTTCTACTCTGACACTCTGGAATATTACTGAATTGATAACGCTGCCAAGGATGTCACAGCCCTCTGATATGATAGAATTCTTTACAGTTGCCTCAGCACTTACATACTGAGGATGTTCCGGAACATGCTTGAAGTAGATCTTCCAGTCAGGGTCGCTTAAGTCGAGTGCAGGATTTTCGCCAAGAAGATCCATGTGTGCTTCCCAGAGTGACTGAATAGTACCTACATCCTTCCAATATCCCTTGAATGGATAAGCGTAAAGACTAAGACCATCGTCTATCATCTTTGGGATGATGTTCTTACCGAAGTCATTTGAACTCTTTGGATCGGCCTCATCTTCTTTGAGGTATTTTTCAAGGGTATCTTTGTTGAAAATATAGATACCCATTGAAGCCTTTGTACTCTTTGGCTGCTTTGGTTTTTCTTCGAACTCGACGATCTTTTCATTTTCATCTGTGTTCATGATACCAAAACGGCTTGCTTCCTTAAGCGTTACATTGAGGACGGCGATAGTGGCATCTGCGCCTCTTTCTTTGTGAAATTCAAGCATCTTGTTGTAGTCCATCTTATAGATATGGTCGCCTGAAAGCACGATAACATATTCAGGGTCATATCTGTCTATAAAGTGGAGATTCTGGTAAATGGCATTTGCTGTGCCCTTGTACCAATCGCCGCCCTTACTTTTCTGGTAAGGTGGAAGGATATGAACACCACCATAATTACGGTCGAGATCCCAAGAGGAACCCGTACCGATGTAATCATTGAGATCAAGTGGCTGATACTGGGTAAGAACACCTACAGTATCTATGCCTGAGTTTACACAGTTTGAAAGTGGAAAATCAATTATGCGGTATTTACCGCCGAAGAATACAGCTGGTTTAGCAAGCTTTTTGGTAAGTGTGTAAAGACGGCTCCCCTGACCGCCGGCCAAAAGCATTGCTACGCATTCCTTCTTTCTTAGCATGTTATAAATCCTCCAATAAAATATATTTCTGCTTTTATCTTTTATGTCTGTTATGTCTCTTGTGACGCCCTGACTTTTCGGTCACTGTAACTTTGATATCCTTAACAGGGCTTGCATTTGTTTCTACCTCTGTGTCTGTGTCTGTTTCAACCTCAGGGCTTACTTTCTTTGTTTCGCTTACAGGAGGTTCCTTTACAGCCTTGAGGACAATAGCACCGAGAGGTGGGAGAGTGAGCGACAGGAATTGATCTTCGCCGTTCATAGCACCATCTCTTGTTTCGAGTCTGCCAGAGTTCTTTACGCCGCTGCCACCGTACTTTTCATCATCACTGTTGAAGATTTCGGTGTAGGCACACTTGCAAGGGACACCAACCTGATAGTCATTGCGGAGTACAGGAGCAAAATTCACAACGAATATAAGCTCTGTGCCATCCTTTGCAATTCTTCTGTAGGAAACTATGTTATGATCTGCATCGTCTGCATTTATCCATTTGAAACCGTCCCAACCGTCATCCTGTTCCCACATACAAGGGTTATCCAGGTAGAAATGATTGAGGTCTCTGGTGAAAGACTGGAGGTTTCTGTGAGTTTCATACTGGAGCAGCATCCAGTCGAGCTCACCTGCAAATTGCCATTCAGAGAACTGACCGAATTCATTTCCCATGAACATGAGCTTCTTGCCAGGCTGACTTATCATATAGGTTAAGAATCCACGCATTCCTGCAAACTTCTGCTCGTATTCGCCAGGCATCTTATCAATAAGAGATTTCTTGCCATATACAACTTCATCATGCGAGATAGGAAGTACATAGTTTTCTGAGAAGGCATACATTAACGGGAAGGTAAGCTTTCCATGATTGCCTTTTCTAAAAAGCGGGTCTGTGCAGATGTAGTCGAGAGTATCGTTCATCCAGCCCATGTTCCACTTATAATGGAAACCAAGTCCGCCGACTTCAGGTGGCCTTGTTACAAGCGGCCACGCTGTGGATTCCTCTGCGATCATTACTGCCTGTGGAGCTTCAACGCCTACAGCGTGATTTAACTTCTGAAGAAAAGCTATTGCCTGTGTGTTTTCCTTGCCGCCCTTTTCGTTCGGTCTCCATTCGCCGTCCTGTTTGCCATAATCAAGGTAGAGCATGGCGGCTACTGCATCAACTCTGAGACCGTCAATGTGGTATTCCTTTAAGAGCATCATTGCACTAGAAGTAAGGAATGACTGTATTTCAGCTCTGCCGAAGTTGAATATGAGAGTGCCCCATTCCTTGTGCTCGCGCTTTAAAGGATCCGGGTCTTCATAAAGGAAGGAACCATCAAATCTTGCAAGTGCGAAATCATCCTTTGGAAAATGAGCAGGTACCCAGTCGGCAAGGACGCCTATGCCTGCCTTGTGTGCTTCATTTACAAAGTACATGAAATCTGCCGGAGTACCGAAACGTGAGGTAATCGAAAAATATCCTGTAACCTGATAACCCCATGAAGCATCAAGAGGATACTCAGTAATAGGCATGAGCTCGATGTGAGTATATCCCATGCTTTTTACATAAGGAATAAGCTCTTCTGCCATCTTGCGGTAACTAAAATAATTTCCGTCTGTGAACCGTTTCCATGACCCTAAATGCACCTCGTAGATGTTAAGAGGTCTGTTCATAAGACCGCCCTGACTTGCTTCTGCCTTGTACCATGCATCATCGGACCAAGAGAAGCAATCATCTATCCAATAGATCTTAGATGCCGTCTTGCCGTTGGTCTCACTATGGAAAGCGTAAGGATCGGCCTTTAAGTGCACGCTGTCATCCTGATGGACAATAGCAAATTTGTAGGCCATATATTCCGGAACATCTGGAATAAATCTTTCCCATATACCATCTGCTATGCGCTCGCATGGATCTGCGCCTGAATCCCAGTTGTTCACATCGCATACAACTGAAACAGCCTTTGCAGATGGTGCCCACACCCTGAATATGGCACCGCTCTTACCATCCCTTTCAGTCTTGTGTGCACCAAAAAAACGGTATGCGTAATAATTTTCTCCCTGGTGGAAAAGCTCCAGGGCTTTTTCTTTGTCATACTTAGGGTCTTCTGCCATAGATTCTTAACCTCGTTCACATTGAAAATTATTCTGTCCTAAACTATAATAGTTAGAGTATAAATATGGGACAGTTCACAAACATACTCCCATTGTTATATTAAGTATAGCTTTATAAACCTTAAATTACAATAGGAAAACTAAGAAAATTTAAAGTTTTATCCATAATTTTCACTTATGCCATTTCATAACTATAAAAATAGTATAAGCATAACTTTGCAAAAAACAATATATTTTTAAATAGAATTAAGAAAAATAATGATGACTGGATGAAAAAAACAGGAAAATAACCTTTGGAACCGGCATCATCATGAGATATTCTGAAAGGAAAGACATGTCATATACAGCATTATACAGAAAATTCAGACCTGCAACATTTGATGATGTAAAGGGACAGGACGAGACAGTCACTATTCTTAAAAATCAGATAATGGGTGAAAGGATAGGACACGCATATATTTTTACCGGTACAAGAGGTACAGGTAAGACAAGCAGTGCAAAGATCTTTGCAAGAGCAGTGAACTGCGAACATCCGGTAAACGGAAGTCCATGTGGGGAGTGCGCTTCCTGCAAGGCTCTTGTCGCATCCAATTCCATGAATGTGATCGAGATCGATGCCGCAAGCAACAACAGTGTAGATAATATAAGAAGTATTATCGAAGATGTACAGTATCCGCCGGCTTCAGGAAAATATAAGGTTTATATAATCGATGAGGTTCACATGCTTTCGGGAAGTGCCTTCAATGCACTCCTTAAAACGCTCGAGGAACCACCGGAATATGTGATATTTATACTTGCGACAACAGAGATACAAAAGGTTCCTCTTACTATCCTTTCAAGATGCCAGAGATATGATTTTCACAGGATATCGCTTGAAACGATAACAGCAAGGCTTGCAAGCCTTATGGAAAAAGAGGGTATACAATATGAAGAAAAAGCATTGAATTTTATCGCAAGAAAGGGCGACGGTTCTATGAGAGATTCCCTTTCCTTGCTTGACGAGTGCATTTCCTTTTACTTTGGAGAGCCTCTTACGTATGAACATACTCTCGAAGTGCTCGGGGCTGTGGATACGGATACCTTTACAAGCCTTTTTAAGGGTATAGCCGCCCATGATGTGCCTGCCTGTCTTGATGTTTCAGAGAAAATATCTGTGCAGGGTATGGACCTTACCCAGTTTGTGGCGGACTTTATATGGTTTTTAAGAAACCTCCTTCTCATAAAGGCATCCCCTGATGCCACCGACAGGGTAGAAGTTTCGGAGTCGGACCTTGAAGTTATGAAAAATACTGCAAACGAGACCAGTGAGGAAATTCTTTTCAGGCTTATAAATATATTTGCAAAGCTTTCGGCAGATCTTAAATATTCGACAAGCAAAAGGGTGCTCTTTGAAACAGCTCTTATAAAGATATGCCATCCTGAAAGCGAAAAGACTTATGAAGCGCTTGTGGACAGGGTAAGTGCACTCGAAAAGAAGATCGAAGAGGGAAATTTCAACCTGAATGTAAGCCCGGCAAGAAAGGCTAAGGCAGAGGCAGTACCCAAAAAGAAGGAAGACGTGGTGAGAGTGCCGATAAGTGTCGATGAAAAGACCATGGATGCCGCGATCATGACTGTGTTCAAGGAGACAATGCCTGATGGGCTCCAGCGTGCGATGATCGATTCTGCAAAGCTCCATTATGATAAGGAAACAGGGATGGTTGTTGTCGGGGTCAAGGACAAGCTTGACAAGGAGCTGTTTGATAAAAATGATAAGATAAATGATGAGATAAAAGAAAAGATCGCGTCCATGATCGGAAATGATAAGGTAAGGATCAACTACACTGTTGATAAAATTCTTGCGGGAGATGATGACGAGTTTATCAGAGGCACTAATTTTATCGAACCTTCTTTAATAAGAAATATTGATGAATAAAGGTCTTGTATTGACAAAAGTATGCAGCATGGGGTAAAATGCTGAATAGGTTCGCGCATTGACGCGACAGGCAGAAGAAAACAAGACTGAAAAGGGGAACCATAAATATGGCAAGAAGAGGTAATTTTTCCGGTGGTATGCCGGGCGGAATGAGCAACATAATGAAGCAGGCACAGCGCATTCAGCGCCAGATGGAAGAGAAACAGGAAGAACTTCAGAATACAGAGTTCACTGCAGAAGCTGGCGGCGGTGTTGTTTCAGTTACAATGAATGGTAAGAGAGAGATCCTTAAATTCCACATCTCAAAGGAAGCTGTTGATCCTGAGGATGTTGAAACACTTGAAGATCTTGTTAGTGCTGCAGTAAGCGCATGTCTTAAGAAGATTGAAGAAGAAGGCGCTTCAGCTATGGATTCTATTACCGGCGGTGTTAATGCAGGCATCGGAGGGTTTCCTTTCTAATGGATTACTATAGCAGGCAGATATCCAATCTTATAGAGGAATTGAGTAAGCTTCCCGGAATTGGCGTAAAGTCAGCCGGGAGGCTTGCTTTTCATATAATCGGAATGTCTTCTGAAAATGTAAATGCTCTGGCAGACGCCATTCGCGACGCAAAAGCGAATGTGCACTACTGTAAGGAGTGCTTTACTCTTACAGATACAGATATATGTCCGATCTGCGCAGATGATAAAAGAGACCATTCTACTATTATGGTCGTTGAAAATGTTCAGGATCTTGCCGCCTATGAGAAAACAGGCAAATATGAAGGAGTATATCATGTCCTTCATGGCGTTATCTCGCCTATGGCAGGTACAGGTCCTTCGGATATCAGATTAAAAGAGCTTGTAAAGAGACTTGAAAAAGAAGATATAAAAGAAGTGATAATAGCAACCGGAAGTTCCCTTGAAGGGGAAACTACGGCGATGTATATAAGCAAGCTGATAAAACCTACAGGAATAAAGGTTACAAGGATAGCAAGCGGTGTTCCTGTTGGCGGTGATCTTGAAAATATAGATGAGATCACGCTTCTTCGTGCGTTGGAAGGAAGAATAATCATTTAAGATACCATTGGGGGACAGGTTATGGCAAACAGTATTCTTGGCGAAGGAAAAGAAAAACTTGCAGAAATACGTGATGTGGTCGTACACCAGAATGAAGATATAGAAAAGATATCGGCTCTTTCTGCTGAAATTGAAAGAAATGAGCGTGCCCTTACCATAAGGAAAAAGCAGGTAAAAGAAGAAATCGAGGGCACTCTTAAGGCAAGAAGAGCAGAAATCTTAAAGACATTCGACGATGAGGAAACAAAACTTGAAAAGCAGATAGCCGACGAAAATAGTCGCCGGACAAAGGTGCGCAATGGACAGGTTTCCGAGAGAATAGATGCAGAAACGGAAGAGCTTAGGCGCGAAAAGGAAAATCTTGCAGCCGAAGCAAAGAAGCTTTTCAAGGATACAAAGACTCCTGCTTTTTTCAATTCTTCATTTTATTATGCACTGTTTGTGCCGGGAAATTTTAAAGATATTATTTTATTTATCCTTGTCTTTGCTCTTGAATATTTCGCTATTCCATGCGGTATTTACTATTTTGGACTGGGTGATGCAAGAAAGCCGATGTATCTGGTGGTGATTTATGTTATATGTGTAGCTTTGTTTGGTGGAAGCTACATGCTCATACATCATATTGCAGATAAATATCGTGATACTATTGCAAAGGGAAAGGCTATCCGCGCTAAGATAAGAGATAAGGATAAGAAAATAAAGAAGACAACAAGAAGCATAGAAAAGGACAAAGACGACAGTAATTATGATCTTGAGTCCTTTGACAGCAGGCTTTCAGACCTTAGTAGGCAAAAGGATGACATTGCCGTAAGTAAGAAGGCAGCAGCAGAGACTTTCGATAAAGAAACGAAAAATACTATCACTGAAGAAATAAACGAAAGAAGCAGGCAGGAGATAAGCGAGCTTTCTGATGCACTTATGGAAAATAAGAAAGAGCTTGCTGACCTTCAGGTGGCAGTACAACAAAAGACACTTGATATTGCTCAGGACTATGAAGTCTTTTTAGGCAGAGATAATGTTAATCCGGATGTGTTAGGCAGGATGTACGCAATTATGGAGGAACAGGATCTGTCTACTATCGGAGATGCACTTGAGGCTTATAAGAAGGAATCACAGCAGAATGGATGAGATAAAAGGAAATCCGATAAGACGGATCATCATGATCATTACTGCTCTGGCAGCCATACTTGTGCTTCTGATCGCAGTTGTAAATAATTTTATGACAGGTTCAAGAAGATACACTGGTTTTTCTGTCACAGCAAGGAATGAAAAGAAAAATAATGCAAATGTAAAATTCATTAAAGACGGAAAATACCTTGCAGCCTATGGCAGTGAAGGCATCACTGCCTACGACGCTGCCGGAAATACGGTTTGGAGTGCCGGTGTGTCGCTTGAAGATCCCCGCGCAGTGTGTGCCGGGGATTTTTTTGTTGTTGCGGATATCGGCGGCAGATCATTTTACATAGTTGACCAGAACGGAGACCCCGCAACGCCGGTTGAGGTAAGCACAACTGCGGATATACTTGAGATAAGCGTATCGAAAAACGGCAGAGTTGCAGTACTTATGCAGGAAAACGACGGGCACAGGATACAGATAATCGATCCATACGCAAAAAATCAGGTCATGGCGGAGATAGTTACGACAAAAGAGGATGGTTTTGCTCTTGGAATAGCACTTTCTGATGATGGCTCAAAGCTGGTTACAGATTATTTTAAAAATAAGAACAGTGCACTTATTACAAACCTTACCTTCTATAATTTTTCGTCAACAGGTGAAAATGTAGGTGCAGACAGAATTGTCGGAGCGTTCAATTATAAGGATGAACTCTTTGGAGAGCTTACCTTTACAGATAATAATACTGTTGTCTGCGTGGGAGATTCATCCGTAAGAACCTTTGCATTTAATCATGAGCCGTCGCTCAAATGGCAGAAGAAGATAAACGGCAAGATAGAGCGTACTAAAGCAGACAGCAAAAGTATAGGTTTTCTTATTTCCATAAACAGTGAGCTTCATGCCGCTGCCTTTTCAATAGACAAGGGTGATATGCTATACGATGAAAAAGCGGGGATAGATGTTCTTGGTATGGAGCTTTGCAATGGAGAGATGACGATATACTCCGGAAACAGATGCCGTATATTTTACCCGAACGGAAAGATAAAGTACGATGGTGAGGGAGAAGAAAATATGGTTCTTGTTACAAGAACTCATATCAATGACAAATATTTTGTCATATCCGGCAATCATATTGATGTTATAAAGTTTAATTAGAAGGGACTTTGTTTTGAATTATTTTCTTATTGTAGTAGCGGCGGTGCTTATCATTTCAACCTTGATCGGCATGTCGCGAGGTCTTGTAAAGACATTCTTCGGACTTTTCGGTGTTGCTGTGATATTGCTTATCACAAGCATAATTGCGCCCGTCATTACGCAGAATGTCAAAGAAAACACGAAGATATATAACACCGTTCTTGAGAGAATAGAAAAGCAGCTCGACGAAACGATCTTAGATGAGGACTTGTTAAAAGAAAGCCTTATCGGAGAGGGCAGTGAAAACGAGAAGATCGTAAATATAGCCGGATTCAGCGTTCCGGTTGAAATAGTTGAGAGTGTCCTTCAAAATACCAGGGGTGAAACGAAAAAAGCTGAAAAAAAGATCAGGGCAGCTGTTATAAAAAGTGTGTCCGGATACCTTGCCGACAGGGCAGTTTCAGCTGGAAGCTTTGCTTGTGTATTTCTTGTGCTTTATGCGATCAAGTGGGTGCTTGAACATGCACTTGGAATAATCGCAAGACTGCCAGTTCTAAAAAACCTGAACAAGCTTGGTGGAGGAATCGGAGGGTTTTGCGGCGGAGTGGTTATAGTGTGGGTGCTTTTCCTTGTTGTAACACTTGCCTCCGGCACTGAAATGTCAAAGCACGCCATGAAGGATATTCAAAGTAGTCCCGCCCTTACTTATATGTATGAAAGAGCACCGTTTATAAATTCAGTTAAACCTGAAGAAAAAAAGGCTGAAACTAAAAAATAGTTGCCGACAGCGGATAGCAAGTCAGAAATGATAAACTGTCCGCTGTTTTTTTACCCCGACATCATTTTGTTTAAATGAGAATAAACTTATTAATAAAATTAATTAAAGTCCGTCTTTATTTTTTCTTTTAACAATGCTACGATAAGGATGTTGGCAGTGTTGGAAGTTGACGCTGTCGTGTGTAAAAATCTTATATGCGCTGATGCGCGGAAAAGAGGAGCAATGAATACAAAAGGATTACTTAGGAGAGCTTCGGCATTTGTATTTTCAACTGCCTTAGCATTATCACTCCTTGCAGGAAGCACTCCTGCAACGCAGGCAAATGCGGCAACCAAGAAGAATGACACAATTGTTATCCTTCACACAAATGACATCCATGCTCAGACTGATCAGACTGTAGGCGAGGATGGCAAGGTAGCAAGGATCGGTTTTCCTGCTGTAGCCAAGTATAAGAAGGACATGGTAAAGAAGTACGGCAAGAGCAATGTCACACTTCTTGATGCCGGCGATTCAATGCAGGGTGAGAATATAGCAACTGTTTCAAAGGGACTTAATATCATAAAGATCATGAACAAGGTTGGATATGATGTTGCAATCCCAGGAAACCATGAATTTGATTACAGCTTTGACAACATGCTTAAGCTTGTAGGAAGCGCAAGGGCTGAGTATCTTTGCTGTAACCTTACATATCTTGGAACCGGCGACACAGTATTAAAGCCTTATGTTATCAAGAATTACGGCGGTACAAAGGTAGCTTATGTAGGTGTTGATACTCCTGAATCATTCAGCAAGTCCACACCTGAATATTTCAAGGACAGCAAGGGCAACTGGGCATTCAGCTTTGCAGAAGGAAATGACGGCAAGGACCTCTATGCTTCTGTTCAGAAGAATGTCAATGCTGCAAGAAAGGCTGGCGCAAAGTACGTTGTCTTGATCGGACACCTTGGACAGACTGGTACAACAGAGTACTGGAGAAGTGATGCTGTAGTAAAGAATACAACAGGCATTGATGTTGTTATCGATGGACATTCTCATGAAGTATACAGCCAAAACGTAAAGAATAAGAAGGGTAAGAATGTCATTATTACCCAGACAGGCACAAAGCTTGAAAATCTTGGAAAAATCACTATCAATAAGAAGAGCGGCAAGATCAAGGCTGTTACAGTTAAGCCAACAGCCGAGGATGCAGGCGTAAAGAAGTATGTTGACGGTATTAAGGCTGGTTTCTCAGATCAGATGTCAGAGAAACTTGCAAGCAGTAAGACAATTCTTTATACAATGAATCCTGATGATGCTGCAGACAGAATCATCAGAGAAAGAGAAACAAACCTTGGTGATCTTTGTGCAGATGCATTCAAGACACGCATGGGCAGTGATATTGCTATAGTAAATGGCGGTGGTATCAGAGTTCAGGTTGAAAAGGGTGATATTACTCTTGGTACAGCATATTCTGTATTCCCATTCAACAACACACCTGTTGTTATTGAAGTTACAGGAAAGCAGATAAAGGATTTCCTTGAATTCTCATACAGAAAAGTTGAAAATGATGAGAATGGTGGTTTTGCTCATGTAGCAGGACTTACATGTACTGTTGATGCAACTGTTTCTTCTTCAGCCGTTGAAAATGACAAGGGCGAATTTACAGGAGTTAAGGATGGCAAGTACAGAGTAAAGGACATCATTATAAATGGTGAGGCACTTGACCTTAATAAGAAGTACACTGTAGCAGGTACCAACTACACAATTGAACAGTGTGGTGACGGTAATACTGCATTCAAGGGTTACAAGGAAGTTAAGGCAGGCAGCGCAAGCTACAATGATGCTGATCTTTTTGCAGAATACCTTAAGAAGGATCTTGGCGGTGTTATCCCTGAGAAGTATTCAAATCCTTTAGGAGAAGGCAGAATCAACATCATTACAAAGTAATCAGGTAACGAGATAGATTCATATACATTTTTCCTTCAAAGGTGAATGGCGTTTATCGTCATTCACCTTTTTTGACTTTATAGATATTTGAAAATGGGGTATAATGATACAAGGGTCAAAAGTCCAATTCATGCGCCTGCACAATGATTTGAAAATTTGCAAACAGGTTACAATAAGGGGGATTGAATTGCTTTACGTTATCATAGTTTCAGTTATACTTGCGGCACTTATGGAGCTTAATAAGAATATTCTGCCGGGATTTATACTGCTTGTGATCGTCGATATAGCCTTTGGAATATTAAGAAGGAGAGTTATTGTCGGCAACGGAAGACTGATTTTGCTTACGGGTTATGCAGCATTTACATTTTGTGCGATATTGGTGTTCTTTATGACAAGACCGCCTGTGAAGCTTGTGCCTGCCTATAATGGCAGCAAGCCCGAATACAGCAGCGTAGTTGAAACAGATAAGGGCAAGGTGCAGGGAGTATATGCAAGGAATGGTAAGGTTGAAATATTTGCAGGCATACCTTATGCAAAACCACCGGTAGGAAAGCTTCGCTGGAAAGAGCCAGTGGAGGCGGATCCGTGGAAGGATGTGCTTAAGGCAGACCATTTTGCGCCTATGTCCATGCAGCCTTCAAATGGAAATATATATAATTCGCTTGCCCAGATAATAGGGTATCATGACTATACAGTTTCGCTGGAAGATAATTATACTCCTGCAATGAGCGAGGACTCACTTTATCTTAATGTGTGGAAACCGGCGGGAGAGGGCACGAAAAGACCGGTTATCGTGTATATTCATGGCGGTTCGCTGCAGACCGGACAGCCTTGGTATGATGACTATGCTGGCACCACCCTTGCGGAAAATGGTGTGGTTGTAGTGAATATGGCATACAGACTTGGTGTGTTTGGCTTTCATGCAGACGAGGCACTAAAGGAAGAATCGGTAAATAAAACAACCGGTAATTACGGGCTTTTAGACCAGATAATGGCACTTGAATGGGTAAAGAAAAATATCGCGGCATTTGGCGGAGACCCTTGTAATATAACTCTTGCGGGCGAGTCTGCCGGAAGTGCCTGTGTAAGTGCTCTTTGCACTTCACCGCTTGCAAAGGACCTTTTTAAGAGAGTCATAATGGAAAGCTCAACTGTAAGTGCACCTGCGCCGGCACACTCTTTCAGGCTTTTTGATGAAGCAATTGAAACAGGCAAGGAGCTTTATGAAAAAACAGGTGCCAAAAACATAGAGGAACTAAGAAGGGTTTCAGCGGAAAAGATAGTTAGCTTTGCGGCAGAAGACCACCATATCACGATTGACGGATATGTGCTTCCTGAAACGCCTTATGAAGCCTATAAAAAAGGAAATCATAATGAAAAGGCTATTCTTATGGGCTATAATAAGAAGGAAAGTGCTCCGTTTGCCCTGTTTTTAAAGATTAAAAAAGGTAATATAAGAGATAAACTTGTAGGGGTTCTTCCAGATGGCAAGGAAGAATATGCAGATAAGATACTGGCGCTTTTTGATATAAATACGGATGAAGAGGTAGAGAAAGTCTACAAGGATATTTTAAGTGCTTTGTGGTTTTCTTATGGACATCATTGTCTGGCAAGACAGGCCAAAAAAGCTCATGAAACCTGTTATGAATATTTCTTTGCAGAGGAAAATGGGAGACTTGGAAGCTGGCATTCGGGCGAGGAAGTATATTGCTATGGAAATATTCCAAAAGCATCCGGACTTTATGATAGAAATGACAGAAAGCTTTCTGCAATAATGTTTACATATTGGAAAAATTTTGCCGAGACCGGTGATCCGAACAGGTCCGTTTCAGGAGAAAATACCGTAGTGGATATCTATGGGTCTTTGAAGCAAAGCGGGGAGGAGAACCTTGAACTTCCTGTGTGGGCACCAGTCACTGATGTTAAGAGAGTTACAAGATTTGAAACAGGCAGCACCGGCTTTGTCAGGGAAATACAGGATCCATTCTCAAAATTGTATACTATCTTTGATGAGATGTACGGATTTGGGGAGTAGGGAATCTATATTTCATATTATATTACTCAGGGTCAGAAGTCCTAGCTACGTGCGCAGGCGCATGGTCGGGACTTTTGACCCTGTTATCATTTTATGATATAATTAGTTGGTTTTATGCTTTAATCTGATTAAGGAAGGGGAGAATCCTATGAGACATCTGGCATTTGGAATATTGGCTCATGTTGATGCCGGCAAAACGACACTTTCAGAAAGCCTTTTGCTTGCATCAGGAAAGATAAAAAAAGCCGGAAGAGTCGATAAGGGAGATACTCTTCTTGATGACAATGAAATAGAAAGAGAACGCGGGATAACCGTATTTTCAAAGCAGGCAAGACTTGAAAAAGATGGCCTTTCACTTACCTTACTCGATACTCCGGGACATGTTGATTTTTCGGCGGAAATGGAAAGGGTGCTTTCTGTGCTCGATGCCGCTGTGCTTGTGGTAAGCGCTTCGGCAGGCATACAGTCGCATACCTCTACACTTTGGCGGCTTCTTGACAGGTACAATGTTCCAGTATTTATTTTTGTAAATAAAATGGATCAGCAGGGAGCAGACAGGGAAGAAGTATATAAAAAGCTTAGAGAGTCCTTTTCAGGAAGGATAGTTGACTTTTCAAGGGAACGTCAGGGGAGCGAGGCTTTTTATGAAGATGTTGCCCTGTCTGATGAAACTTTGCTTGACCGTTTTCTTGAAACAGGAAAAATAGAGGATAAGATTATCACTGCTCTTATTTCAAAGAGAAAGCTTTTCCCTTGCTTTTTTGGCTCTGCCCTGAAGCTTACGGGAACAGAGGAGTTCTTTTCTGACTTTGTGAAATATGCCCCTGTACCTGAATATGGTGATGCGTTTGGCGCAAGGGTATTCAAGGTGAGCCACGATATAAAAGGTGAGAGGCTTACCTTTATAAAAGTCACTGGCGGGAGCGTCCGTGTAAAAGATGTCGTAGACGGTGAAAAGATAAATCAGATAAGGCTTTATTCGGGCAGCAAATACGAAACAAGTGATATTGCAGAGGCAGGCGAGGTCTGTGCAGTTACAGGACTTGGCAGTCCTTGCGCAGGGGATGGTCTGGGTGAGCTTTCCGGAAAGGAAACTCTTCCTTTTCTCATGCCTGTAATGCAGTACAGGCTTCTTTTGCCAGAAGGCGAAAGTCCGCAGGCATTTATGCCAAAGCTTATGGAACTTGCAGAGGAAATTCCGGAGCTTCAGGTTGCCTATTCGTTAGAGAAAAAGGAAATAAACGTTTCTCTTATGGGAGAAGTCCAGCTGCAGGTCCTTACAAGGCTTATAAATGACAGGTACGGTATAAAGGTTTCTTTTGGCAATGGAGCTGTTTTATATAAAGAAAGTATAGATACAGTTACAGAGGGAGTCGGGCATTTTGAGCCGTTAAGGCACTATGCCGAGGTTCACCTTGTTCTTTCGCCGGGAGAGCGTGGGAGCGGCATTACGCTTGACTCTGTTGCGGATTCGGACAGGCTTTCCGCCAACTGGCAGAACCTTATCCTTTCTTCGATACAGTCAGCAGACCTTCGCGGTGTGCTTACAGGCTCACCTCTTACGGATATACATATCACGCTTGCTTCCGGCAAGGATAATATAAAGCACACAGTAGGCGGAGATTTCAGAGAGGCAGCCCTAAGAGCCGTAAGAAACGGGCTTATGAGAGCGGGTTCCGTTTTGCTTGAACCAGTGTACGAGTTCAAGTTATCTATTCCATCAGAATGTACAGGACGTGCCATGACAGATATTGAAAGAATGCATGGCAGTGTTCTTGCGCCTGAACTTGAAAATGATATGACAGTGCTGAAGGGTAAGGCGCCTGTATCAGAATTTTCAGACTACGCACTTACAGTAAGGGCTTATACCAAGGGCGAAGGAAGGGTTGAAATATCCTTGGCGGGCTATGAGCCTTGCCATAATTCGGAAGAGATAGTGGAGAGTATGAATTACTATCCTGAGGCAGACCTTGTCCATACACCGGATTCGGTTTTCTGTGCCCATGGAGCAGGCTTTGTGGTTCCATGGTATGAAGTGCCTTCCCACATGCATCTGCCAAGCGTGCTTTACGGACACGATGCCTTTGTAAAGCCGGAAGGGGAGTACTCTGTATTTGACAGGCTTGCAGGCGGTATCATTGAAGAAGAAGCAGAGGAAGAGGAAGAAGTTACATTTATGCGTCATGCCATTAAAGAAGACAGGCAGACAGGCGGAAATGGCGAAGAGCTCTTTTTAGGAACAGATGAGATAGATGGCATACTTGCGAGTGCAACGGGGGCAAACAGAAGAAAAGAATCCTCAGATAGAAGAAGTCACTGGAACAGGTATCAGAGAAGCGTGCGCGAAAATATTTCAATTGGAAGCACCGAGGACTTGCCAGTTAAAGAAAGCAAGAAGAAAAGGGAGTTTACAAAGGAGGATTTTCTTCTTGTAGACGGATATAATATTATCTTTGCATGGCCGGAGTTAAGAGATCTTGCAGCTGTAAATATCGACAGTGCAAGGGATGGCCTGATGGAGGTTCTTGCAAACTATCAGGGCTACAAAGGCGTGCACCTTATCATCGTCTTTGATGCATACAAGGTTCATGGCGGTATAGGAAGCATACAGAAATACCATGGCATGGATGTTGTATATACAAAGGAGGCGGAAACAGCAGACCAGTACATTGCAAAGACCAGCCAGAAGCTTACTGACAAGGGAAATGTGACTGTGGCAACGTCGGATAATCTTGTTCAGCTTATTATTTTCGGGTCAGGGGCTGTAAGGATGTCCGCCAATGACCTTAAAGCCGAAGTTGAGTCTGTAAATGTGAGGATCAGTGAGAAATTGCCATGACTATAAAAAAACTAGTAAAGATATTTTTGACAACGACGTTAGTTCTTCTGATGGTGATAACAGGCCTGCTTGCTTTTTATGTGTGGAAGGCAGGTGAAACGCAGAGGAAACTTGCGGAGGCGGCGTATCAGGCGGCAGAGCAGAAGAGGGACAACAATGTTCTTGATGCAAAGCTTGCAGACCCACAGAAGGAAAGTCAGGTGTGCACGCTTATTTATCTAGGCTCAGAGAACTCAAAGAGAGAGATTGCATCAGCTTATATCTGCTTTTATGATCGTAATGAAAAGACGCTTAAGTTTATAAGCGTTCCGGGGGAGTCCTGTTTTGAAATATCAAATGAACTCTATAAGGACCTTGCTGCGTCACAGGCAAATCTTGGGCAGATAGTCCGCCTGTCACAGGTATACAGATATTTTAAGTCTGAAAATGGTCTGCGTGCCGGCATGCTCATGCTTAATGAATATCTTGGAATAAATATCGGACACTATATGTTTATTCCGGCAGGCGGTGTAGATAAGATCTTTTATTTTAACGAGAAGGGAAAATCGGTATTTCTCTCTGACTTTCAGGCAGCGCTTATAAATGGTGACAGCCTTACTGTAAATAGTATTATTGACAAATGCTATAAGGCAGGCTATACAGACATGACCAAGGGGACTATCGAGGATATACTTGCTGAAATGGAAGGAATGAATCCGAATTCCATTACATTTGCATCTATACCGGGCAACAGAAAGAACAGAGGCTTTATGATTGATTCCAAAAAGGCGCTTGGGACAATGTTTGGCGGTGGAGGTTGAAATGATACGAAAGCGGATATTCGCAATTCTTTGCATGACGGCAGTGATTCTGGCGTCTTTTGGAGCTGGTGCTGTTTTTGCAGGTTCTGGAAGTCCGGGAAGCAGTGCAGATCCTATTGTTACCAAAAGCTATCTTGACTACAGGCTTGCAGATTCGGGAAAAACAGACACATCTAAGAGCAGTGCTGCTTCCGACACAAAGGTTACTGCAAGAGCAGGCTTTGAGAAGATCACAGTGAAAAAAGGAAAGACTCTTATCCTGTCTGCGGGGAGCAGTGCTGTGATCTACAGGGGGAGCTGCACAGTTACCGGAAAAGAGGGGCTTATCCTTCTTTCAACAGGCACTTTATTTTCCGAGGGAAATTCTGTGGTGAAATACAGAGAATATCTTTCGGTTGCATCGGACTCAGGGCTTTGCATGAGCGGAGACACAACCCTGTTCGTATCAGGCGATTATAAGATTAAGTAAAAATTGGATGGTAAATTTATGCCGGATATTCAGAGACAGTTAAATGACCCTAAGTCAGGGTTCAACAGATATAAAAAATATTTCAACATAGTTTTCATGGTAGTGGGAACTTTCCTTATGGCAGCAAGCGTAAACTGCGTTTATGACCCTATGAAAATGGGTATGGGCGGCTTTGGCGGTCTTGCGGTTATTGTAAAGAATGTTGCAAGTACATTTGGGGTGAATATCCCTACATGGCTTACCAATGCGGTTTTAAATGTACCTGTTTTTATCATTGCATGGTTTTTGATAGGTAAGGAATTTGTAATGAGAACCCTGTTCGGAGCGATCATGTTCGAATTCTGGCTCATTGCTATTCCGGGAGTAAATCTTTGCGGGGGCGACCACCTTCTTGCCATAATCCTTGGCGGAATCATGGATGGTGCAGGTATAGGACTTGTCTTTCTTACCAACTCAACGACCGGCGGTACAGATATGCTTGCTGCCATTGTTCATAAGTTTGTGAAGCACCAGTCGGTTCCTTCGATCCTTATGGTCATAGATGGTGCTGTAGTCGTGCTCGGTGCATTTGCACTCGGCTTTAGAAATGCGATGTACTCGGCTGTTACGATCTATCTTCTCACTCAGCTTTCCGACAGCATACTTGCAGGTATAAAGTTTGCCAAGATGGTCTATATCATTTCTGACCACAACGAAGAGATTGCAGCCCAGATAATGAAGGAGATGGACAGGGGCGTTACCGGCATCAAGTCGAGGGGAATGTATACCGGAGCCGACAGAACAGTGCTTTTTTGTGTTGTGAGCAAGAAAGAGATAGTCATGATAAAGAATATCGTTGCAGGAATAGACAGCAGTGCCTTTGTTATCGTTACGGATGCCGCGGAAGTTTTTGGTGAAGGTTTTATTGAATATGACCAAGAAAGTGCAATAAAATAAGGTCTAAATTTGGACAATATGGTGAAAAATAAATTTCAATAGGCAAATGTAACAAAAAGTATATCGAAAATTTGTAGAAAACGGATATGGTATTTCTTGTGATTTTGAGGTATTATATACTCAGTTGACAAGGGTTAAGCCCCCTTTAAGAATCAGAAATATTATTATAAATACACCTGTATTGGGAGGATGTTATGGCAAGTCTTAAGTTAACAAATGTAACTAAGCAGTATCCTAACGGCTTCGTAGCTGTTAAGAATTTCAACCTTGATGTTGCTGATAAGGAATTCATCATTTTCGTAGGTCCTTCAGGTTGTGGTAAGTCTACTACACTTCGTATGATTGCTGGTCTTGAGGAAATTTCTTCAGGTGATCTTTTAATCGGCGACAAGAGAATGAACGATGTAGAGCCTAAGGACAGAGATATCGCAATGGTATTCCAGAACTACGCTCTTTATCCACACATGTCAGTATTTGATAATATGGCATTTGGTCTTAAGCTCCGTAAGACTCCTAAGGAAGAAATAAATAAGCTCGTTAATGAAGCTGCACGTATCCTTGACCTTGAGAAGCTCCTTGATCGTAAGCCAGCTGCTCTTTCAGGTGGTCAGAGACAGAGAGTTGCCATGGGACGTGCTATCGTTCGTAAGCCAAAGGTATTCCTCATGGATGAGCCTCTTTCAAACCTCGATGCAAAGCTTCGTGTTCAGATGAGAATTGAGATCAGTAAGCTTCATCAGAGACTTGGTACCACAATCATCTACGTTACACACGATCAGACCGAGGCTATGACACTTGGTACAAGAATCGTTGTTATGAAGGATGGTATCGTTCAGCAGGTAGATACACCTCAGAACCTCTATGAGAAGCCATATAACCAGTTTGTTGCCGGATTCATCGGTTCTCCTGAAATGAACTTTATCGATGCTATTGTTCATAAGAATGGTGATGGAGTAGATCTTGAATTTGTGGATACAGGAATCAAGGTTAAGGTTCCGGATGCCAAGGCTAAGACTCTTCTTGAGAAGGGATACGCTGAAAAGACTGTTGTATTTGGTATCCGTCCAGAGGATATTCACGATGAAGAGATATTTATAAATCAGTCCAAAGAGACTACATTTGATGCTACAATCCGTGTATACGAGCTTCTTGGTGCTGAAGTATTCCTTTACTTCCCAGTTGGAGATGTTCAGTTCACAGCAAGAGTTAACCCTCGTACAACAGCAAGGGTTGGAGATACAGTTAAGTTCGCTCTTGATCTTTCTAAGATGCACGTATTCGATAAGGAAACAGGTCTTGCAGTAGCTAACTGATAGAATTTATGGCCGGTGCCTTTTTGGTACCGGCTTTTTCTTGTTATTTCGCCATTTTTCTGATAAAATAAAAAAGTAGTTGCACCAATCAATTAAGACCATAGTGAGGTTAATGATGAAAATAGATGCAATTGAGGCAGGTACAGATATACTTGTTACTGTAAGAAGTGGAGAAAAGCATATAGAATTTTTAACAACAGCACTCGACCGCGAAGACCCTGATTATGCGGAGCTTTTGCCTGTGGTTTCAGCAAAGTACGGCAATGGGGCTACGCTTCCGGTGGAGCTTATCTGCGCGGATGATAAACGCCCGTTATCTTTTATGACACAGGGGCTTATGTATCAGATTGTTGCTGTTGTGGATGCAAAACCATATAAATGGCTGGGAGTTGTTATCCCGTGCATCAAAACAAAGAGTGGTAAGTTGATTCACGTTATCACGGCTGTTACAGATGGAGCTGTGACCGACAGAAGAGATGAATACAGGGTCTATGTCGGCACAGATGGTATTCTTTCTCTAACAGGCAAAGATACCGGTATAAGTGCGCTTATTAAAGATGTCAGCATGATGGGGATAGGTGTTGTTGTAAGCGCGGATGCTGATATAGGCATGGACAGCATTGTCAGAGCGAAGTTTGAATTAAAGGTTAAAAATAGGACGCATAAGCTTAATGGCGGAATGATGCATTTTGATCTGCTTGGCAAGATAGTAAGATGCAAGCCGTTAGATAATGATAGGATGCTTTATGGCGTCCATCTTATGTCGCAGAACAACGCACTTACCAGATATATAAATGTCAGGCAGAGTGAGCAGATTGAGAACGAACGGTCGTACAGAGAACTTCAGAAAGCACTTTTGGGTGAAATGAAGGCATACGATGATAGAAAGAATAGAAGTTGAACGGATTTATTGTAATGAAGACATTGTTTAATAAGATTGTAATTGAATTTCTGGTTGCCACACTTGTGATAACACTATTTCCTTCGTTTACGCTTAAGGCTTCAGCAGCCACAGCTAAAAATGAAACGATATGGCAGGGCGCTACTATAGATATGGGCACCGGATATAAGGAAGAGGGCGATACGATTGTCAAGGCGGGCTGTATAAGCGCCTGTGTATATGTGTATGATGAAGGTACAAACTTAAGACTGCATATCACAAATGAATTTGGAACAAAGCCCCTTAAGCTTACCCACATTTATGTTGCCAGAGTAAGGAAAGCAGATGAGGTCATAATGCCGTCTACGCTTACAGAACTTACTGTTGGAGGAAGCAAAGGTGTTACGGTTCCTGCGGGAGGCTCAGTCTGGACTGATTACGGAAAGATCAGTTTTCAATATAATAATAAGATAGAGTACTTTCTTTTTAGCAATGAGTCTTTTAACCTTAAAACAATGTGTGGTGAATTCAGGCACATAAAACGTTTCAACCAGAATGACCCTGATAAGCTTTTTAATAATTACAGACCGCAGAAAGCAGAACTATTGAATTATGGTTTCTGCGGGATTCCATTCATGGATAATATACAGACAAGGACTGCAAAGAGAAAGAGTGCTTTTCTTTTCTTTGGAGATTCCCAGACTACCATGTCTTTTCCTGAGAGGGTAGGAGACAGGCTTAAGAGCATGGATATGACCGATACAGTGCTTCTTACGGATGCCATTGCAGGCAATGCCCTTACGCATGACAGTATCTATGCAAGACATGGTTCAAAGGGGATTGACCGTTTCAAGGCATTTTTAGACAGATACTCTGATTACGATATAAAGGGTGTATTTATCATGATCGGGTCGAATGACATCCTTTTTTCAGGGAGATATGCCATAGGAAAAGAAGTGACTACAGATCAGAGCCTTGAGAGCGCCTATCAGGAAATGATAAGGCTCTGTCACAGGTCAGGGATAAAGGTTTATATGGGCACCATAATACCTTTCAAGAACTCAATAAACAGTTCTGACAGGGCGCTTGCCTTAAGGGAGACGATAAATACATGGATCAGGTCTAACGCCGATTTAGATGGAATAGTGGATCCGGGAGTCATGCTAAGAGATATGAATGATCGCGAGTGTTTGGCGGATGCCTTTGACAGTGGTGACCACATTCATCAGAATGATCTTGGAGATCAGGTAATAGCTGGTGCTATTCCTTTATCTTGGATAATTGAATAAGCTTTAATAAAAAAACCGTTTCTTTGATATCTTAATGATTCAAAGAAACGGTTTTTTTTAGTCGTCTACTTCCGCAACATCAGCAGGATGCATTTCGGCGTTCTTTTCCTTGTAATGATGTGTTTCCTCAAGCATCATATCCTTAACCTTCATGAGGCGGATCTGGCTGCTTCGCTCGTTTTCATCAAGCTTCATGGAAATATACTTGATATTCTCCTGATAACGAGGAATCATTACATGCTCAAGAGCGTTTACACGACGTCTTGTTTTCTCAATCTCTTCTGCCATGAGCTGACAGGACTTTTCAGTCTCTGCCAACTTTATAAGATCAGGCTGAAGTTCTGCAAGACTCGCAACTGCAGTATCAAGGTCGCTGCTTGTAAAAGCAAGACCGTATGAATATATGTCGTTTTCATCAGAAGTTCTTGTCTGGGTTGTAAATCTTGGAATATTTACACTCATTACGTTCTGTGAACCGACATTAACAGTAAGCTCCTGCTTAGGTGCCATGAAAGAAACTTTGACAGCTTCATCTGACATGGTAGATCTTGCAAGAACAAAGTTCTTGTTTGCCCTTTCAAGGCCTTCCTCTACCTTTTCACGAAGCCTCTTGTTTTCTCTTACCAGGTCCAGAAACTCACGCATGAGCTCGTCTCGCTTGTCTTTAAGAAGTTTGTGACCTCTTGTGGCGGTAGCAAGCTTGCCCTTCATTCTAGTGAGCTCCATTCTGGTAGGATTGACTGTTGGCATATCGTCACCTCACTCCCTGACAAAGCACCTTATTTATCTGTTTTTTCTGAATAATACTTATCAAGGAACTCATCCTTAATTCTCTTAAGTTCTGTTCTTGGCAAGATCCTTAAGAGTTCCCAACCTGTATTAAGTGTATCCTCAATACTTCTGTCGGTACGATAACCCTGATTTACGTATTTCTCTTCAAACTCATCTGCAAACTGTGCATAGAGCTTATCTATAGGTGTAAGAGCGGCTTCACCGAGGATGACCATGAGCTCCTTACACTCTTTACCTCTTGCATAAGCAGAGAAGAGCTGGTTCATTGTGTTTGCATGGTCTGCTCTTGTCTTGCCTTCACCGATACCTTTATCCTTAAGACGTGAAAGAGAAGGAAGAACATCGATAGGTGGCTGGATACCCTTTCTATAAAGGTCTCTTGAAAGGATGATCTGACCCTCTGTGATGTATCCTGTAAGGTCAGGGATAGGATGAGTCTTATCATCTTCAGGCATTGTAAGAATAGGGATCATTGTGATCGAACCATTCTTGCCTCTCTGACGGCCTGCACGCTCATAGAGCTGAGCAAGGTCAGTGTACATATAGCCAGGATAACCACGACGTCCAGGAACTTCCTTACGAGCCGCAGAAACTTCACGGAGTGCATCTGCATAGTTTGTGATATCTGTAAGGATTACAAGTACGTGCATGCCCTTTTCAAATGCAAGATATTCTGCTGCGGTAAGAGCCATACGAGGTGTGGCGATACGTTCTACAGCAGGGTCATTTGCAAGGTTCATGAAGAGGACAGATCTGTCGATGGCGCCATTCTCACGGAAAGATTCCTGGAAGAAGTTGGCTTCCTCGAAAGTGATACCCATTGCTGCGAATACAACGGCGAATGGTTCATCTGTTCCTACAACCTTTGCCTGACGTGCAATCTGTGCTGCAAGCTGGGCATGTGGAAGACCTGAAGCTGAGAAGATAGGGAGCTTCTGTCCACGTACAAGTGTGTTAAGTCCGTCGATAGCGGATATACCGGTCTGAATGAACTCTGAAGGATATGCTCTTGCTGCAGGGTTCATAGGAAGACCGTTTATGTCACGACGTTCCTCTGGGAGGATATCAGGACCGCCATCTATAGGACGACCAAGACCGTCAAATACTCTGGAGAGCATATCAGGAGATACGCCAAGCTCCATTGAGCGACCAAGGAAACGTACTTTACTTGATTCAAGGTTGATACCGGATGAAGCTTCGAAGAGCTGTACAAGAGCATTACCGTCATCTATTTCAAGTACACGGCAGCGACGATGGCTTCCATCGGCAAGCTCTATCTCACCAAGTTCATCGAACGCAACGTCTGAAACGCCACGAACGAGCATAAGAGGACCGGCGACCTCTTGTATGGTTCTATATTCTTTTGCCATTAGATGTCCTCCTTTGCGGCTGCAACGTCATCTGCCTGACTGGTAAGGTCGTGTTCAATCTCGTTGAATCTCTTGTCTATATCGCTTTCTGCGGTATATTTGAAACGACCGATTGCTTCACGGACTGGCAGAGCGACAAGCTTGTTGACATCAGCACCCTTGTCAAGAGCCTGCAGGCAAACATCATAGAAGGCAAGAACAAGCTTCATGAGCAGGTACTGTTTATGAAGTGAGGTATAAGTATCCTCTTCCATGAAGGCATTCTGCTGAAGAAGGTCTTCACGGATACTTCTTGCAGCTTCCATCTTGATACGGTCAGGAGCTGAGAGAGCATCTTCACCGACAAGCTGTACCATTTCTTTAAGTGACGACTCTTCCTGAAGAAGACTCATTATACGACCTTTAAGTTCCATCCAGTTTTCACCGGCATTTCTGTCGAACCAGTCGCCAAGCTTATCATAAAGTGAGTAACTTTCAAGCCAGTTGATGGCTGGGAAGTGACGTGCATAGGCAAGGCTGCTGTCGAGTCTCCAGAATACCTTTACGATACGGAGTGTAGCCTGTGTAACCGGTTCTGAAATATCACCACCGGCAGGAGAAACTGCACCGATAACTGAAAGGGCGCCTTCTCTTCCTTCTTTACCAAGAGTGATAACATGTCCGGCTCTTTCATAGAACTGAGCAAGACGAGAACCGAGGTAAGCAGGGTAACCTTCCTCACCAGGCATTTCTTCGAGACGGCCGGACATTTCACGAAGAGCCTCTGCCCAACGTGATGTCGAGTCTGCCATGAGGGCTACTGAATATCCCATGTCTCTGAAATACTCAGCAATTGTGATACCTGTATAAATACTTGCCTCACGGGCAGCAACAGGCATATCTGATGTATTTGCGATAAGAACTGTTCTTTCCATGAGTGAGTGACCGGTCTTTGGATCGATAAGTTCAGGGAACTCGTTAAGAACGTCGGTCATCTCATTTCCACGCTCGCCGCAACCGATGTAAACGACGATATCTGCATCTGCCCATTTTGCAAGCTGATGCTGAACGACTGTCTTACCTGAACCGAAAGGACCAGGTACAGCTGCAACACCGCCCTTTGCTATAGGGAAGAGGGTATCGATAACTCTTTGACCTGTTACAAGAGGCTGGTCTGGTGAAAGTTTCTTTGCGTAAGGACGCTCGCGACGTACAGGCCACTTCTGCATAAGACCAACTTCTTTGACACTTCCGTCTGCAAGAGTTATCTTTGCGATATTGTCTGTTATCTTGAAATCGCCTTCAGCAATTTCTGCAAGTTTACCGGAAACACCGTAAGGAACCATGATCTTCTGGGTTATGATAGGTGTTTCTGCTACAGTACCGAGAATATCTCCGGCTTCTACGTTGTCGCCTACGCTTGCAACAGGTACGAAATGCCATACCTTGTCACGCTTAAGGGCAGGAACTTCAACACCTCTTTTAAGAAGGTTGCTTCCTGTTGCCTTCATGATATCGTCAAGTGGTCTCTGAATACCATCGTAAATGCTGCCGATGAGACCAGGTCCAAGTTCAACGCTCATTGGAACTCCGGTAGACTCAACGGTTTCACCCGGTTTCAGACCGGAGGTTTCCTCGTAAACCTGAATGGAAGCCTCATCACCGTGCATTTCGATGATCTCGCCTATAAGACGTTCATCGGAAACACGTACGACATCCGACATATTAGCACCGCCCATTCCTCTTGCGATGACAAGAGGTCCGGCGATCTTCTTTATCGTTCCTTTTTCCATTGATTAGATTGCTCCTCTTTTACTGGTTGTTGAATATGATATCCGAACCTACTGCCTTTTCTACAGATTGTTTAACAGCCATGATTCCCTTTCCTGTATTTCCTGATACACCAGGTATCAGAATGATCGCAGGAAGCATGTTTTCACGGTATCTGTCGATCTCAGGCTGTATACTGCTTGCCAGGGCCTCTGTTATATACACTATCGCATAATTGTTTTCTGCGAGTTCGCGGAGCTTTCTTGCAGCCTCCGTCGGATCAGTGTACGGGAATGTGTCGAAGCCCAGGGCGCCGAAGCCGTAGATACTGTCCGTATCACCCATAACTGCTATTCTAGACATACATTTCCCTTACCCTTTCCCTGAGAGATTCATCCGGCAGCTTGTTCTGCTTGCCTGAAAGAATTATCCTCACAGTTTTTATCTCATTTTCGCGAGCTATAATGTAAGCGGCTACAGGTCCAAGTGTAAATGAATTGTGGATCTGAGGACGCATTTTTCTAATGATAGTGTTGTCGCACCATTTTTCAAAGGCTGAAGGAGATATCTTGATATCATCGATCGCATCCGCATAAGGAGTACGCTCAAGATATTCATATATTGCTTCGATGCCTGTTGAAGCGGCCTTCGCTAAGGCGCCTATATCAAGTGTATCGCAATCTGCAAGAGCTTTTTCAAGGAATGAAGCATCTTTACCCATGATACATGCTCGTATTGCAGTCTTTATATCAGCACTTGCAACTGTGAGCTCTGCGTAAAGTGAAAGGATAGGCTCTTTTGTTTCCTTGCCCGCCTTGTGGATCCTGTCAAGGGCTGCTCTGTCGAGCATTATGTCGCACGCCTGACCGTCACCGGTATGAAGAAGAAGGTCGAGTGCTTCTCCTGCAACCTTTTCCATGTCGGAAGGAAGTTCCCTGAAATCGCGATCATGTATAGCTTTCTTGATAGTGAGAGGGTCTATAGTGCACATACTCTTGTCCATATAGAGTCCTTCTTCATCAAGGCGGCTTAATGTGTTTTTGATCGCAGCTTTCAGATTGTGATAATCATTGGCATAACGGAACACATCAAAAGCATGACCATCGTGGACGATCTCTGAAACAAAGTCCCAGGTTTCTCTCTTTTCTTGTTCAAACATTTTGGCAGGTGTTGATTCAGCACCGTCTGTGTTCCAGCCATGATCTGACAGCATACGGAGGCATTCGGAATAGTCTTTTGCGGAGAGCAGTGATTCTATAAAAGACCCGGAGAGAAGCTTTGTCTCTCTGTATCTTACACGAGCTACCGCATAAATGTAGTCTGTAGACAAATTACCCCTCCTTCCTGTCAGCTAAACAATATTTTCTGTATTTTGTCCTGAAGTATCTCTTTTTTCGTTTCAAAAAGGGCTGATACGGAGCAGTTTTCCTCGATACCTTCATAACTGAGTATAAATCCGCCGTCTATTGGCTTTGTCTCGGTTGAAATGGTGAGATTGCCGCCTGACACCTCGTTTATCGAACCCCTGAATGAAGCAGGGAGACGATCGAGGTCTGTCCTGTTAAAGAATATAGTTCCCTTTTCATTTAAAACAGACTTCTTAAGGATAGAAAGTATTCCTTCAAAATACTTTTCAGAAGGAAGTGCGAGAATGGCTTTTCTTGCCTCTTCTTCCATTTCACTTATAAGTTTCTGCTTTTCTGCAAGGATGTTCTGTCTTCTCTTTAATTCTGCGGTGGATTCGGCACGGGATTTTTCAGCTGCTACGCGTATAGTGCCTTCGCGCTGTATCTTAGCGCAGGCATCATCGGCTTCCTTATCCGCTTCAGCACGGATCTTGTCTACTTCGACCTGGGCGTCCCTTAAGATCTTGTCGATAACTGCATCGGACTCGCCCTTGATCTCACCGACAATCTTTTCTAATCCTGTCATACCTTACTCCTCCTAAATCCTTGTTGTTAACAGAATACGCTTTTTATTAAAGTGTGATTCCGTTGAGTGTGAGGATAGAGATAAGGAGTGAAAGGATGGCGTAGGTCTCAACCATTGCAGGGAAGATCATTGACTTACCGAACTGATCAGGTCTCTTGGATGCAAGAGCGATTGATGATACGGCTGTCTTTGCCTGAGCAACTGCTGAGAAGTAACCAGCTATAGCAATTGGAAGGCAGGCTGCAAATATTGAAAGACCGTTTAAGAGGGTCATTTCCTTTATTCCACCACCGATAACGCCCATCTTTGAAAGAGCAATGAATGCGGTAAGAAGACCGTAAATACCCTGGGTACCAGGAAGGAGCTGGAGCACGAGAACGTGACCGAACTGTGAAGGATCATCTGTAACAACGCCTGCAGCGGCCTCACCGGCAATACCAACACCCTTTGCTGAACCTGCTCCTGCAAGAGCTGTGGCAAGAGCTGCACCTAAGATACCAAAGAAAAGTCCTAAATTTTCCATAAATATAATTCCTCCGATTGGGTGAATACTGTGTTATAACAGCATCACGATCATTTTACTCTGTAGTATTTTGTGTTTTCCTTAAATGGATGAAACTCAAGTCCGCCGCCATCATAGAACTTACCGAAAAATTCGACATATTCAAGACGGTTTGTATGAACGTAAGCACCAAGCGCATTTATGAAGAGATTCAATACCTGACCTACAAGGAAGACAAGTATGAACATGATAGCGCCCAAAGGTGAATTGCCGCCCATTGAACCTAACTGGTTAAATACTGAAGCAATGATACCTGTTGCAAGACCAAGGGCAAGAAGTCTTGAGTATGAGAGCAGGTCTGAAAGCCAGCTGCTTATACCATAAACTGCGTAAGCACCCTTCATGAGGCGCTTTACAGGATTTCTTGATTCCCTGCCGCCGGTAAGAAGAATTCCGACTCCACTCGCTATGGCAATCCATGTTGAAATGCTTACGACAGGAGCAGGTATTGTAAGGTCAAGGCTGAACATTGACTTTATCATGTCGGTCGAAACAAGTACAACAAGCAGTGAACCAACGAACAGGAACCAGAAGACCACGTCATAGAGGAAATCCTTTATCCTGCCCTGTCTGATGCAAGTGTAACCCTTGGCACCAAGACCTGTGAACAGGTGAAGGATACCAATTATAAATGAGAAACCGAGCATTTTGATAGGTTCTGTTGTAGGATCAAACCAGACCGGCTTAAAAGCAAGACTTGAACCGAAAAATGTTGTAGCAACAGTTGCTACGGCATTTCCGAAGAAGGAACCGAACATTATCCCCCAGAAGGTGGTTGATACACCACAACCGAAGAAAAGCTGCATGGTCTTCTTCATGGAATCTTCCATGGTGTTTTTGCATTTGATAAGGATAAACAGGGTTCCCAGTGTTATGAGAAGTCCATATCCTGCATCACCAAGCATCATTCCGAACAGGCAGTAATAGAAGATCGATGCAAGGAATGTCGGGTCGATCTCGCCGGGACCAGGAAGAGCATAATTTTCAACAACTCCCTGAACCGGTGCCGAGTAAGGATTGTTGCTAAGCACTACAGGGACACGTTCATCCGGTGCCGGATCAGAATATTCAACTACACAGTCATATTTCCCTGTGATTTCGCTGTCAAGCCTTGCAGTGTCTCTTTCGGCGATATAACCAGTAACGAAGAATACTCTCTTTGATTCATAAAGATCCGCGATAACGCCATACTTGTCGGCTCTCATTGTGAAATAATCAATTATGAATCTTATGTCCTCACGTTTATCAGCAAACTTTGTGATCTCAGCTGTAAGAGAGGAAATGCGTCCCTTTGCTTCAGCAAGGTTTTTGTCAATGATGGAAAGTTCTTCGGTAGGAACTACACCAGGAAGTGACGGTCTTGCAAAACCAAGACTTCTGAGTCCCTCTTCAGTTTTTTCAGCATCATTTTTGTGTGCGATAACACAGATACAGGTCTGCGTGTCGTCTGCACTTATAATGGAAATATCTACAGCTTTTGCAGTAGGAGCCTTTTCTCCGAATGCCTTGTACAGCGAATCAAGCGTGTACATGTCAGGGAGAGAACCGATAAAAGCAACTGTGTTTTTTGTGCCCTTGAAATTGAGAGGCAGATCAAACGACAGCCATGGCTTTAACTGTTCAGCTTCGGTTAAAAGCTTTGGAATCTCTCCCTCGGCTTCAGCTTTCTGCTTTGACAGACTGCAAAGCTTATAGACCATATCCATTATCTTGTCACGTTTGCCAGCCATTTCTCTGTACTGGTCCACACTGAGCTGTGTGCGGCCATTGAACATTCCGAGGAGACCATCGCCCTTAGGCGGTACAGTCTGATCGAGAATTTCGAGGGCTGACTCTGCTAAAGATGCGTTTTTTTCAAAAGTGGTCTTTGCTGAGACAGTGTCGAGTTTTTTAAATACTCCGTCATCCTCGCCTGAACCTGTAAGCTCTTTTAAAGTCGGCTTTGTAAGCTGAACTGTTCCGAGCCTCTGCATGGTCTCAAGGATGGCTTTTCTGTCCTTACGCAGAGCCGTAATGAAAACGCGCTTCATTGGTAATACGGCCATCTGGCTATGTATCCTCCTTCCTATTCAAGCAGAACCCGGTTGATCACGGTAACTACTTCGTCTTTCTTTGCAAGAGCATCGCGACGGAGCTTATCAATCTCACCGTTGGCATCACCTTCGGCCTGCCTTATGTAAGAGTCACTTGCTGCTTTCGCATTGGCAAGTTCCTTGTCGCAGGATTCTCTTTCTTTGCGAACCCTGTCAGCTACATAAGCCTTTGCCTCCGCATGAGCTTTCTGGATCATTTCAGCAGCTTTAGCCTTTGCCTGACGCTCAGCTGTTTCCTGATCTTTTTCTGCTTTACGGATAGCATTGATCGTGTCTAGTGACAATACTGATCACCTTCCTCTCTGCAGTGGAATACTAAAAAAGCTTAATAATCCACATAATATTTATAGTACTCTGAAATTTATTTTATAACTATGGCTTTTAATAGTCAATCGAATTCGTAAAAAAGTTACAAGAAAATAAAAAAAATGGATTCAACTACACGATATAGAATAGTTGAATCCATATATGGATAAAATTTTGACTTACATGAACCTCTTTATGTATTCAATCTCGTTGGTGAGTGTTTCTGGAATAGGACCGCCACTTGTCTGCTGCTTCTTAAGTATAGTTTCAAGAGTATGCAGACGTTGTCCTGCATGAAGCTTCATGCGGTCGATAAGCTGTGAGTACATAGGATTTTTACCTGCAATGGTAAGAATCTCTGCACTGAAAGGACAGTACTTAAAGAGAATCTCGCGGGAAACCTTGTTAAGTCTTGGTGAACCGGTAGCCTCAAACATGATCCATGTAATGTAATCTCTTATGAACATTTCCTTGAAACTATTTTTTGACCTTTGAAGGGATGTGCGGATCTTTTCCTTTGCATCAGTGGTAAGATCATGATTTTTCTTGTAGAACTGAACATAATCATAATATTCACTGGTAAGAGAAGGCTCAGAAACATTGTTCCATGCAGCACCCTGCATTGTCTTGCAGAGCTCCCATCTGAAATCACCCGTAAGTCTTGTAAGGGTAGTGAAAAGGTCTTCCATGTGGAAGATGGATAAAACCATACGGCTGTGCGAATTTCTGTATCTTCCCTCGATATCCTGCCAGAGCATACCCCTTGTACCGGCGTTTGGCATGAGGATTATATCCGGAAGATATTCAAGATGGATAAGCTCCTTGCCCGTTACCTCATAGTTTTCCTTATCAAGAAGTTCTCTGTAATAAGCGGAGAAGTCGATTTTTCTTATCTGGTTAAGGGACTTATTGAGGCTTCCCAGTGTAACGAGCGAGGTGTCAAGATTCTTTAAGAGTGATTCGCCTGTAAATACAGGGCAGTAGGTTGAAATACGACCGAATGTAACCTTGTTTCCCTGTGTAAAGAGGTTATCCATTTCAAACTTGGTCTTGGCGTGAGCGTCGACTGAAAGTTTCTTGAACTGCTCCTCTGTTATGTCATGTGAAGCCTTTTTCTTTTTAAGGTTATCAAAGTAATCTGTGTCAAATTCATCTCTGCTCGGCATCTTCTTGCCGTAGTAGATGGCTCTCAGCCAGTCGAGCGCAGTGTAAAGACCGACTTCAGACTGATCTTTCATTTCTGAAGCAAGCTTGTACATAAGCACAGCATTATCCTGTCCGGCGAGCATTTCATCCACATATCCGAAGTAGAGGAACATTTTTATATGGACAGGGATATCTTTGATCCTTGTGTTTACAGTTTTAAAGAAGATCTTCTCATAAAGGGCATAGAAATCCTTTGTAAGAGTCCTGCGGATCTTCATAGGTTCTTCATCAAGAGAAGATTTATCCGGAGTAGCCTTGTAGGCAGCCAGATGTTCCTTGAATGAAGCTATAAGCTCAGGGTCTTCGCAGAAGTTAAGGATGATGTCCATGGAGCCCTTTATTGCCTTAAGCGTTTCAACATCGGTTGTGGTATCGGCGCCCTTTTCTCTTGCTTCCTCTGAAAGGTCGGTCTTAAGAATGTCAATCTTCATTGCGTACGCAGGGTTAGAGAGGTCAAGGATGGAACCGATCTGTTCAAGTCTCTTTGTTACAATATCTGTAAGTTTTGTCCTGTCTTCGCTGCCGCCGTCAAGAAGCTGGATGAGCGAATCTATGGAAGTAAGGAGGTCTGCTGTTTCGGTATTTATGTATAAAGAAGCAAGGCCTTCTCTGTAATGGAAGCTCTGTTCCAAAAGCTCGACGCTCTTTCTGGCATCAAGACACCCCTTTCGGATCATGCCGCTTGTGATCTGAGGGTCTCTTGTAAGAAGCTTGCCCGCATCTGTGGCATAGAAACGGTTCAGACCATCATAGTAATTCGCAAGCCACATATCAGGTTCTTCATCAGGAATGTAGCTGGTGATATTTGAAAGACCAGGGATTTCATCGGGAGCCTGCATATAGTTTGCGCAGATTTCTTTGTAATGCTCCAGGTCGTCTTCAAGCTGCCTGTAGTCATCACTGCATTTTATCTCTTCAGAAGCGATAGCGCGTAAAAGTAGGGCGTTCTGCTTCATCATTGAGCGGACAAAAAGTCGTGAAACATCCGGATTTGACTTAAAAAGCGGTTCGAGCGCACTGATACCAGGATATGGGTAACTGAAAAGAGTGACATCTGTTTTTGCCGTACAGGTAAGGAAGTGCACTTCGCTTCCGGCCTCGCAAATTCCCGGAACATCGCCGGCGCTAAGCTCAAATTCATCACCCGGATAGGTCATGGTTACAGTGCCGTTTGTCAAAAGTTTAAGTGAATCCATAGGGTCTCCGGCCTTGAAAATGACCTGACCCGCCTGAATTACTATTGCTGCCATTATTGCCTCCGTGTATTGGGGTTGATAGTATAAAATATGTCGTATTGCGAAGCAAGGATACAATTTCTGTATCCACTCCGTGGATACTTAGTGCTTTCGCTACGCAAAAGCACAATAATTAAAGTTATTATAGTACAAAAAAGATTAAAGGTAAATATATATAGGTAGATTTCACAAAGACTTTATTATACATCCACATAATACAATGGAGTTTTATAAATAATCATGATAAGAGAAGATGTGATACGACCATTTGACAGACGGACAATAAATATTTAGAATTGAAGGAGCGCTTGAAAAAATAATATCGGGATATGTCATATTGCGAAGCAATACATTCTGTATCAGCAAAGTTTTTATAGTAAGCGAAGAAAATAATTGCGGATAGAGCAAGTCTATCCAGCATTAATTCTCGGCGACGTTTATCGTAAACGAAATTACT
>CADBPM010000007.1 GCA_902796595.1 uncultured Lachnospiraceae bacterium
TATTGAAACGTGACATAATAGAGTGGTACAGAAATGGTACATCACGAAAGGTTGTATATATGGCAGAGAATAGCAAAATCAAATTGTTATATGTGTTACAAATAATGGAAGGGTCTGATAAAAATCATCCTATGAATACAAAACAAGTAGAAGAGAAGCTAGCTGAGCGTGGCATTGTTGCCGAGCGAAAATCCATAGCCAGAGATATCAAATGTATTCAAGAGGCAGGGTATCCGGTAGTGCGATGCGAGAATCAGAATCTTGGTTGGTATATGTCTGCCAAATCACATAAAAAATAGAAAATTTCTATTGGTTTTGATGTACCAAATATGGTATAGTTATTACAGGTGAAAAAGTACCGGGTATCAGAGCATTGAATTTTTGATACCTTTTGCACCCAAAACTACAGAAAATACGTAGTACAGTCACAGAAATAAAATAAAAGAAATGGCGTATTTTCAACGGTTTCACATCAGAAAAAGATTTGGAACAACGGAGATGGAATAGCGGATGAAAACCCACAAAGCCGCATAAACACTGGGCTTGCGAGATGCGAGAAGTCGTTTTGGTAATATTTTGGTAATATAATTTGTGAAAAGCTGCGTAGCAGCTTTAGAAAATATCATTATATGATATTTTCGTAGCCCGACAGGGCTCACGAATTGACGAGGAAAATGCCAAAAAAATCCTGACAGGTATGATGGAGGACGCTGACCGCTTAGAGCAGTTTGGAGAAAGCGGCGTGAGAATAGGGAAAAGTAATCCAGTATTTCTTGGGTTTTATTTAGTTTATGGCTATGATAATCTTTTTGTAAGTCATATGAAATGAAAATACACAGTACTAATTTTAAATAAGCAACGGAATCGAAAGGTAATGAGGCTGATGAGTTCTAATACTTATGAAAAGAAAAAGAATGTTAAAAACGGTGTAAAGAGGATGCTTTTCGCCGTTTTTTCGCTTTTATTGGAAATAGTTTTTATTGTTTTGTTATTTACAGAACTGAATGCCTATGCGGAGTGGATTGATGGATGTACCAGGCTTATTGCCTTGTTAACTGTTCTTGGCATTTACAGTCAGAATAAGACATCTAGCATGAAAACTCCATGGATTATCCTTATCCTGATATTTCCTGTACTGGGATTGTGTATGTATGTGTTGGTTGGATTTAATGGAACAACCTATAAAATGAAAAAGCGTTATGAGGAGATTGATCATGTCCTGGTGCCTGAGCTTGATAGAAGAAAGGATAACGATCTTGCTAAGGAATTATCTTTAGACTATCCGTCGATGGCAGGTGTATCGACGTATCTCAGTGACTGCTGTGGATATCCTTTATACAATGACACTGATATAGAGTATTATGCACAAGCCCAAGATGGGCTGGCAGCCCAGAAGGAAGAATTAAAAAAAGCAGAAAATTTCATTTTTATGGAATATCATGCAATTGAGGATGCAGAAGCATTTCATGGTATTTTGGATATACTTGAGGAAAAAGTAAAAGAGGGAGTGGAAGTCAGAGTATTTTATGACGATATGGGAAGTATCGGCTTTATCAATACGGATTTCGTCAAAAGGCTGGAGGCTAAAGGAATCAAGGCGAGAGTATTTAATCCATTTACTATTGGATTGAATATTTTTTATAACAATCGTGACCATCGTAAGATTACAGTTATCGATGGAAAAGTGGGATTCACAGGCGGTTATAACATAGCTGACGAATATTTTAATATTACGCATCCATATGGATATTGGAAGGATACAGGTGTAAAGTTAACAGGAGGAGCTGTCAGGTCTTTGACTGTTCTTTTTCTAGAGATGTGGAACAGTGTGAGAGCAGATGATGAAGATGATGCATACTTTGACAAATATTTGCCGGCTTTTTCGCATAGACCGGTAGAAAAGGCATATGTGCAGCCATATGGTGACAATCCTATGGATGATGAGCAGTGCGGAGAAAATGTCTATATAAGTATAGCAGAGCAGGCACGAAAGTATGTCTGGTTTATAACTCCATACCTGATTCTGACAGATGAAATGATACATGCTTTCGGCCTTGCAGCCAAACGTGGCGTTGATGTTAGAATAATCACTCCTGGTATTCCTGATAAAAAACTGGTCTATAGCGTTACAAGATCCTACTACAACACTCTTACAAGAAATGGTGTAAAGGTATATGAATATACTCCGGGGTTCTGTCATTGCAAAATGTGCGTTTCCGATGATATTGTTGCCACCAATGGTACAATAAATCTTGATTACAGAAGCCTGTATCATCATTTTGAAAATGGTTGTATGTATGCAGGTTGTCAGGCTGTATTAGATACGAAAAATGATTTCGATGAGATTATAGCTGTTTCAAAGGATGTAACAGCAATGTATAGAAACGGACAAAAGGCAAGTAACAATATCTTACAGTTCTTACTAAGATTGTTTGCACCATTGATGTAACCTTTTCCCCATACGAGAATTATTACACAGAGCTGAGATTTTTTACTTAGCTCCGTATTTGCACATTAAGAAGAATTGCTTGACGCAACGCATAAAAGGATTTATTATGATATCACAAGAATGAGGTGATATGATATGGACATTGCAGAAGAAGTAAGAAATCTACGTGACGAGATGGGGATGAATCGCAGGGAGTTCTGCGATTATTATGCTATTCCATACAGAACAGTTGTAGATTGGGAAGCTGGCAAACGCAAGATGCCGGAGTATGTTCTGAGGCTTATGGAGTATAAGGCTCAAATGGAAAAGCTTATCACCATAAGTGAATAATAATAGATGACAGGAGATTTATACTTGGAAACAGAGCAGCAGAGAAAAGAAAGAGAACGACAGGAAGATCTTCAACGCTTAAGAGGTCTAAGACCAATAGATGATGATTTTATGAGATGCTTATTTCGTGATAACATACCACTTGTACAGCACGTATTAGAGGTAATCTTACAGAAAACCGATTTGAAAATTATAAATGCGAAAACACAGGCTGACTTAAAACGCTTGGTTGGTGCCAGATCAATATGTCTGGATGCATATTGTGAGGATGATTCATCTAAGAAATACGACATAGAGATTCAACGTTCAGACAAAGGCGCAGGTGTACATAGAGCAAGATATCATTCAAGCGCCATGGATGTGGAAAATCTTGATGCTGGTCAGGAGTTTGATGAGTTACCAGAGACCTATACAATTTTTATCACTGAAAATGACATTTTTGCTAAGGGATTGCCTTTTTATCCAATAGAAAGAATGAATATGGTGACCAATGAGCCATTTGGTGATGGCGAGCATATCCTTTATGTAAATGGTGCCTATCGTGGAGATGATGAAATAGGAAAGCTGATGCATGATTTTTCATGCTCAGATCCTGATGACATGTTTAACGAAGATCTTGCAGATAAGACAAGATACTTCAAGGAAACAGAGGAAGGAGTGGAAGTTGTGTGTAGAGTAATGGAAGATATGCGTAATGAAAAAGAATTGGAGACAAGATTAGTTGATATAAAGAACATGATGGAAACACTTAAGCTTACAGCTGAGCAGGCAATGGATGCACTTAAAATTGCTGTTTCCGATAGAGACTTATATTTGAAAAAATTACAGTAAAATGCCGTCTGGGTACATTTTGGGTACAACAGCATTTGAACGATATGAATATTTGTGATAAAAGAGGGAAAATATGGAGAGCAAACTGAAAAGAATTGACCGTAAGCTTGCATATAAGGGCGAGGTGGTGGATCTGTATAAGGATACTATGGAATATCCGGATGGAAGCTGCCATGAATGGGATTTTGTTCATCACAAGAGACCAAATGGAGCATTGATACTTCCTGTACTGCCTGATGGCAGGATACTTACTATCAGCCAGTACAGACCTGCTTCAGATTCCATTATGCTTGAATTGCCTGCAGGCAGTAAGGAGCCATTTGACAGGGACACCTGTGAAACAGCAGGACGAGAACTGGTGGAGGAAACAGGTTATGTTTCAGGTGATATACGCTTTCTTATGAGAATTTATCTGGCAGTGGCTTATGATGATGAATGGCTGGATATATATGTGGCGTATAATTGCCACAAAGATGAATCAGGGCAGCTGCTCGACAGTGGTGAAGATATCAAGACAGACATTTACACCCTTTCTGACCTGCTTTCAAAAATAAAAAACGGAGAGCTTATGGACGGTCCGGCTGTCGCAGCTATAACTGCTTATGCGGCAGGACTTATAGAAGAATAGCGGGTCGCACTCACATGCAGACAATAAGTTTAAGGACAGAAATATGAAAAATGTGCAGCAGCATCTTTTTGAACTGCAGGATTTAAAATACAGAGAATTTCAGAAACCGCTGCTTCCTAATTTGGATGAGAGTGAAATGATCGGCGTCAGAGTGCCGTTTTTGCGCAAATATGCAAAGGAATTTGACAAAAAAGAGCAGGAAATTTTTCTATCCGAACTTCCACATAAATATCATGAAGAATATCTTCTGCATGTAATTTTGCTCTCAAAAGAAAAAGATTTCAGTAAGCTGATAGCTCTGACGGAGAAAGTTTTACCATATATAAATAACTGGTCGGTCTGCGATACATTTTCACCTAAAATATTTAGAAAATATACGGATGAACTGCTCCCATATATCGACCGATGGCTCATTTCTGACAAAGAATTTACAGTCAGATTTGCAATTAAGATGCTTATGGATAACTACCTTGGCGAAAACTTTTTGCCTGTGTATCCTGAAAAAGTTTCCTCAGTTAAAAATGATGCATATTATGTTAAAATGATGATCGCGTGGTACTTTGCTACGGCTTTGGCAAAACAATATGAAGCGGTAATTCCTTTTATAGAAAACCACAGACTTGACAAATGGACACATAACAAGACTATACAAAAAGCAGTCGAGAGCTTTCGTGTGACAGAAGAGCATAAGAAATATCTTAAAAGCTTGCAGGTATAGTTTTATGCTTTTGAACAGTGTTTCAAAAAAGAGACTCGTAACAGTTTTTGTTTCGGGTCTTTTTGTGTGAATTTTTTGTACAAAAGCCAATATTCAAAATAATCGTCCTAAAGCTTAAAAAAAGTTTGGCATTTTTCTCGGTTTGGGGTATAATATAAACATATATAAAAATGCTCGAACTTTAAGCCATTTGGTAACTATTAACAGACTTTGGAAAATGGCTGACGGACCAAAGAACTATAGTGGGCTGTTTTCTTAGAGCTTTTTTGGCATGAGAGTATAGGCAGGTGGCTGTTCTTTTGTTCCATTGCTCAAGGAGGAAGAGAAGTGAGTATTAAAAACTTAATTCAGTTGGACGGGCAGCATCTGCACAGCTTAAAGGTAGATAGTAAATTTGGATACACTTTTAAGTGTATTTATGCTTTTTTGGGAGTTGCCCTATGTTTGTTGCTGGTTTCTATCGTAGTTGGCATCTTTGGATATCACAAACTGTATAATAATTTTTACAAACAGAATACGTATCAGGGTCTGCTTCGCATACACAATCAGAACCTTGGCAAGGCAGCATGGCGGCACATCAGGCTGAGAGTATGCGTCAGATAAATGCAGGTATCGAACAGATTTCTGAAGTCATTCAGACGAACTCTGCAACTGCAGAAGAGTCCAGTGCGGTGTCAAGCGAACTTTCAGAGCAGTCTTCACATTTGCAGGAGCTTATGTCGCAGTTTAAGGTAAAGAGTGCAGGAATCTGACAATTTAAATGACAATGATAAAAGCTCATTGTGGTGCTCAGACTTACGGGCATGGCAATGAGCTTTATTAATTTATAGAAAATTCCTATGAATCAATAAATGCTCCGAAAGGACGCGACTCTTTGTTGTTTAACTCCTTATATACATAAATTTTTTGTTGGCAAAAAGCTTTTTTGAGTTTAATATGGTAGTGTGACTTTGTCCGATAATACAATAATAAGATTTGGAGAACTATTATGGCAGAAAGTAAGGATTTATTACAGGTTTTATGGAGTGGAGCGGATGTCTTAAGAGGAAAGATGGATGCCAATGAATATAAAACATATTTATTAGGGCTTGTGTTTTACAAATATTTATCAGATTCATATCTTGCAAAGGTATACGACCTTATAAATGATGAGATGCCGTCGGATCTGGAAGAGGCCCAAAAAGTCTATGTAGAAGCTTATAATTCGGAAGACAGAGATGAATTGTTGTCCGAGTTGAAAGAAACCTTGCATTATACACTAAACCCGGATATGACATACATAAGCATTCTTGATGACGCTAAAAATAATGCATTTAACAGAGAAAAACTGCAGGCTGCATTCAATCGCATTGAAGAATCAGATAAATTGTTTAATGGATTATTTGCAGATGTGGATCTTTATTCTACAAGGCTTGGCACAGGAGACCAGAAGCAGAGTGCCACGATAGCGGAAGTTATTAAAGTACTGGATGGCGCGGACCTAATACACGCCAAGGGAGATGTCCTTGGAAATGCGTATGAATATTTGATCGGACAGTTTGCATCTGAAACAGGCAAGAAGGCAGGTGAGTTCTATACACCTCATGGACCGGCGCAGATCTTATGCAGGATTGCAATGGAAGGGCAAAGCGATAAGAAGGGATTGCAGGTATATGACCCTTGTATGGGGTCGGGGTCTTTGATGCTTAGCTGTCGTAATTATTCAAAGGAACCGGATTATATCAAGTATTATGGGCAGGAACTGATGCCATCTACCTACAATCTTGCAAGAATGAATATGTTTCTGCATGGAGTACTGCCAGAAAATCAGCATCTTAGAAATGGAGATACCTTGGATGCTGACTGGCCGACAGATGAGGAAACAGAATTTGACTGCGTCACAATGAATCCCCCGTATTCAGCCAAATGGTCTGCCGCAGAAGGGTTCAAGCAGGATGAAAGATTTATGGATTATGGTGGGGTTCTGGCACCGAAGTCTAAGGCTGATTATGCATTCTTGCTGCATGGTTTTTATCACCTGAAGCAGACAGGAACAATGGCTATTGTACTGCCACACGGGGTACTGTTCAGAGGGGCCGCAGAAGGCACGATCAGAGAAAATCTGTTGAAGAATGGCTCTATTTACGCTGTGATCGGACTTCCTTCTAACATGTTTTACAATACCTCGATACCTACATGCATCATTGTTTTAAAGAAACATAGAGAAGGGAGAGATGTTCTTTTTATTGATGCTTCAAATCTTTTTGAGAAAGAAAAGAAGCAGAATGTAATGAATGAAGCACATATAGATAAGGTCTTAGAACTGTACAAGAATAGAAAAACTGTTGAAAAGCAGGCATATCTTGCTTCTTACGAGGATATTGAGGCAAACGATTTTAATCTGAATATACCGCGCTATGTGGATACCAGTGAAGAGGAAGAGCCCATAGATTTAAGGACCTTAACAGCAAATTTAAAAGATACCAATATGGCTATTAAAGAAGGAAACGATAGTCTTATGGATATGTTTAATGAGCTGGTTTTCAATGATATGAAGATAAAGGAAGATGTAGAAGAATTTATGAAGGTTTTTAAAGAGGCGTAATTGTGTCGAATACACCAAATATAAGATTTGAGGGCTTTGAAGGAGAATGGGAACGGCAAAAGCTCGGTGAACTTGTAACGATTGAGCGTGGAGGTTCGCCAAGACCAATAGATAAATTTATTACAGATGATCCAAATGGACTTAACTGGGTAAAGATTGGTGACGCGCCTGAGCAGGGAAATTATATCACAAAAACAGCCGAAAAGATTCGCCCAGAGGGATTGTCAAAAACTAGAGAAGTTCATCCGGGAGATTTGATACTTTCAAACTCAATGAGCTTTGGAAAACCTTATATTATGGGTATTGATGGGTGTATCCATGATGGTTGGCTTGCTATTCGCAACACCTATGATAAGTTTGATTTGAAGTTCCTTTGTGTACTACTTGGAACATCACAAATGCTATCACAATATAAGGCTATGGCCGCAGGTAGTACGGTAAATAATCTTAACAAAGAACTGGTAAGTAATGTCACTGTTACATTTCCTGATATGGATGAGCAGAGAGCTATTGGAACTTTTTTTGAGAAGGTAGAAGACCTTATCACCCTTCACCAGCATAAGTGTGACGAAATAAAAGACCTAAAGAAATATATGCTTCAAAAAATGTTTCCGAAAAATGGTGAAAAAAATCCAGAGATTCGATTTGAGGGATTTACTGACGATTGGGAACAGCGTAAGGTTCAAGATATCTATAAAATAACACGCGGATATGTACTTGCCGCACCTGAAACAAATGAAAATCCAAGTGA
>CADBPM010000008.1 GCA_902796595.1 uncultured Lachnospiraceae bacterium
CTCCCTTGACATCCCCATGTCACACAACTATACTCCAGGGAAGGAATCGGTGGATACGACTACCCACTATTTTTGACGAATAACCATCATCATTTACTTAGCTGTCTGACTTAAGTTGTCCTTCAAGGGCTGCATTACTTGCAATATTTTTAACTGCTGCAATCAAGAACCACACAAGTCCGACGATCCATCCACCCTTTACTTCAAGTGTGAGCGCCTTCACCATTTCCATAGAGAAACCGCCGCCAGCCATCTTTGCAATAGCACGCAATGGCATATTGTAGATGAAGAGAAGATTCAGATTCGGCTTGCCACTCTTCATTGATGATTTAAGAAGAAGGGTAAGTACAAGCCAGACTATCCAGAAGATCGGGCTTCTGCCATGATTCAGCTCACCAAAAGTGATATTTTCATCAATCTTCGTTATCTTACTTGAAGGAATCGCATGCCCCAAGAGAGCTGCGAATTCAGTATCACTTACATTCTGAACATCACCTGTGTAGTAGCTTTCAAGACTTCCTCTCTTATATGGACTTTCCGAAGGAACACCTTCACTTACAAAATCACCCTTGAGTCTTATATCTCTGCTGCTTGCACCTATCTGGACCTCCCAGTCGCTTGACTCGTTCTTCCACTTATTATCTTTTATATCAAAGAATCTGAAAGTATATTCGTCAAAAGGTATAGTGACCTTTTTGCTCTCACCTGGTGCAAGGAAAACCTTATCAAAACCTTTAAGTTCCCTCTCAGGCCTTGGAAGAAGTCTTCTGTTTTCATTGTTGCCATGTCTGTGCACATACATCTGGACAACTTCCGCACCGGCTCTGTTTCCAGTATTCTTTATGGTGAATGTCGCGCCATTTTTATCAACAGAAAGGTCTGAATACTCAAAAGTCGTATATGAAAGACCGAATCCGAACGGGAACTGCACCTGCATATTGGCAGTATCATAGTATCTGTAACCGATATACATTCCTTCACGGTATTCGCTTGTGCGTGCCTTACTTGGGTAATCACGCTTTGCAGGAGTATCCGCATACTGAATAGGGAATGACTCTGAAAGTTTACCGGATGGATTTATCATACCGGTGAGCACATCCAAAGTAGCCGCAGCACTTGCCTGACCGCCAAGATAACAGTCGATCAAAGCCTTGCAGTCCGCAAGCCAAGGCATTTCAACCGCACTGCCGCCAGAAAGAACTACAACAACATTGCGGTTTACATTTGAAATTGCATGAAGAACTTCTATCTGGTTCTCATCAATTCTCATGTCAGGTCTGTCGAGACCTTCACTTTCCTTAATCTCGTCAAGACCCATGCAGTAAATAACAACATCTGCCTTCTGCGCAAGAGTAACAGCCTCTTCAAGAAGAGCCTTGTCGCTGCCGCCATGGCGCTTGTATCCCTTTGCAAAACCGACATTTGAAAGTTCCGTCTTCTCTATACATTCCTTCATGGAATCAAGCTTAGTCGGATTTACCATGGATGAACCCGCACCCTGATAACGTGGGGTCTCTGCAAAATCACCAATAAGCGCAACTCTTGTTCCATTCTTTAAAGGAAGTATATTGTCCTCATTCTTAAGAAGCACTATACTTTCTGATGCAGCCTTTCTTGCAAGAGCATTATGAGCCTCTATATCAAATTTTCCATCGGCATTCTTTACAACTTCATTCACAGGGATCATAACAGAAAGAAGTTCATCAAGTCTGTCATCCACAGTGCTTTCAGGGAGTCTGCCGTCTGAAACAGCCTTCATAAGTTCCATCGTTGAACCGCCGCCAGGAGCCGGCATCTCCAGGTCACTGCCGCATCTTACACCCTCAACATGAGAATTCGAGCCGCCCCAGTCTGTTACGACCATTCCATCAAATTTCCATTCATCGCGAAGAATATCCTTTAAGAGATGGGCATTCTCGTTAGCATAGCGACCGTTTATAAGATTGTAGGAAGTCATTATCGTCTTAGGTCTGCTTTCCTTAACAACGATTTCAAAGGCGGTAAGATATATTTCACGAAGTGTTCTTTCATCAAGGATAGAATCACTCGCCATACGCTTAAGTTCCTGATCATTTACAGCAAAATGCTTAGGGCAGGCTGATATACCTTCCTTCTGGATTCCTCTTACATATCCTGCTGCCATCTTTCCGGCAAGATAAGGATCTTCTGAAAAATATTCAAAATTACGACCGCATAGAGGTGAGCGCTTCATATTAAGGCCTGGTCCTAAAAGCACACCTACATGCATGCTCTTTGCTTCATTTCCGAGAGCCTCGCCCACCTGCTCGCCAAGTGCCGGATCCCATGAATTTGCCATAGTTGCCGCAGTAGGAAAGCACGTTGCCGGAAGAGAGCCGCCAAGTCCAAGGTGATTAGCGCCCTCGCCCTGCTTTCTGAGTCCATGAGGGCCATCTGACAGCTCCATCGCCTCTATTCCGTATCTCTTATAACCTCTTGTTGCAAATGTCTTGCCACCCGCAAGCATCGAGCATTTTTCAGCAAAAGTCATTTTGTCTATGATCTTCTGGTATTTTCTTGACATTAGGTCGTCCTTTCTGCTTTGCTTGTTAATAAAAAGAATGCCCGGATATACCGGGCATTGCGCCACCCTTTACAGGTGGCGCAATATTAGAAATTATTTCTCTATAGTAACTGCTACTTCGTCATCCTTATGCTTTCTGTAAGACTTAATTGAAAGAACGCATAAGCATACAATGAGAAGACCAGCAACTATATCGCCGCAGATAAGCATTATCTGCCAGCTCTTAAGTCCACCGTGAAGATTTTCCTTATCATAAGCACGGCTGTTAACTACAGTGTAAAGAATATCCTTTGTAGCTCTTCTTGCACTTGTTAGCGCTGTAGCACTTTCCTTATCAGCAAGATGGTTGGTTGCTGTATCATAGTTTACAAGCATTGAATCTCCACCGTTTCTGATAGAGATATCAGAATTCATGTAACCATATACACCAAAGTAATCTGTAAGAACAAATCCCTTGAAGCCCCACTCATTTCTGAGTACGTCTACAAGAAGATTAGGATTGGCACCTGCCCATCTGTAACCGATATAGTTGAAAGAACTCATTACTGCATGAGCCCCGCCCTGCTTTACAGCGATTTCAAAAGGCTTAAGGTAAATCTCACGCATTGCCTGCTCATTTGACCATGTACAGAGCATGTTAGTTCTGTTAGTCTCCTGATCGTTCATTGCGAAATGCTTGATATAAGCATAAACACCATGTCTTGCAGCACCGATTACAGCATTGGCTGCCATCTTTCCTGAAAGAAGGCCATCTTCTGAATAATACTCGAAGTTACGTCCTGCAAACGAAGATCTGTGAATATTCATAGCTGGTGCATACCAACCTGAAACATTCATCTGGTTAGCCATTTCTCCGATAGAATCACCAAATGCATCGGCAAGCTTTGTGCTCCATGTAGAAGCAATCATTGTTGCACTTGGGAAACCAACTGAACCAACCTTTGTAAAGTTGTTGTTGATACTTGCAGGGCCGTCACAATCATAAGTCATAACCTTGCCGATATCAGAAACTGCAGTTGTTGAATATCCGCCAAGAGCGATAAGTGAATCCATATCACCAATTGTAAGCTGGTCAAGGAACTTGTCCCACTTAGCATCTTCGAAATCAAGACCGCGCATTTCTTCAAGCTTGATTCCATTCTTTGCGCCTGTTGTAGGCATTACGTCGCTTTCATTTACATCCTTGGTAACATCATAAGCGCCGTTGTTTAAGAACTTCTCCTGTGTTTCTGCTGTAGCTGCCTCACTTGGAGCCTTTGTAGCCTCAGCATAGTTTGCAAAATGACCTGCTCTTGAAAGATATGTAAGCTCGCCACTTGCATAAGGGAACTTGTTTGTTGCTGTTACAAGATCTGTAGAACGCTTGTTGTCGCCGCTATACGTAACCGTATCGGCAACATTTACCTTCTTGCTTTCAATGATGTTATGTGAATCCTTGTTAATAGAAACAACATAATCACCCTTTTCAAGTACGTACTGACCATCGCCGCTTATATCATAAGAAGCCATGTCTTCAAGGTTAAATGAGATAGCTGCTGTTGTGCTTGCACCCGGTTCAAGAAGATCAGTCTTCTCAAAAGCTATAAGGTTGGCACTTGCCTTCTCAATTCCACCTTCTGTATAAGGAGGATTGAAATAAACTTCTACTACATCCTTACCAGCTACAGAACCTGTATTAGTAACTGTTACATCAAATGAAACCTTGCCGTCTGCAACGGTAATATCACTCATCTTCTGATCGAAGCTTGTGTATGAAAGTCCATATCCGAATGGATATACAACAGACTTATCATAGTCGATAAATCCTTCTGTTGCTGCTGTTTCCCAGAACTTATAGCCAACGTAGATGCCTTCTACATAATTAACGAATGTAGGAAGCTGTGTAACCTCTTTATCTGAACCGAATGGCTTTGAGGTATAAGCATACTTATCCATGTTGTTGTAGGTAAATGAACCAAAGTTGTTCCAGTTAGGTGTCTGGGTAAGATCAGCTACCCATGTATCTACTGTACGCGCTGATGGGTTTACCTCGCCGTCAAGAACCTTGCCAAGTGCATTGAAACCACTCTGTCCAGGACCAGCTACCCAAAGGCATCCCTTAATCTGTGGATACTCATTTACAAATCCAATTTCCATAGGGTTAGATGAATTGTAAATGAAGATGACCTTATCAAAATTGCTTGTTACCTTGTCAAGCATCTTCTTTTCTGTAGCTGAAAGCTGAAGATAATGCTCACCAGCTTCAAAATCTTTGTAATCCTTAGAATTGTCAGTGTAAGTAACCTTGCTTACATCTGTAGGAACATCGGCACCTTCACCACCTACTCTTGAAACAACTACGATAGCTGTGTCGGAGAAGCTCTTTGCCTTGTTCATAAGATCATCTGTATAATAATCTTCTGTAGGCTCAGGAAGTGTCCAATCCTGTGACCACATACCAACTTCAGGTCTGTCAGCTCTATACTTTGTATACATATCTGAAAGCTCTGTATTGTATTCAAAGCCTGCATTTGTAAGGCCCTGAAGTAAAGTAGTAGTAGTATAAGCATCTGAAAGAGCCCCCGAACCAGTACCACCATAGCAAGGATTAGTTGAAGCCCAGCCGAATACATTTACTTTTGAATTCTTCGCAAGTGGAAGAATATTATCCTGATTCTTGAAAAGAGCAATACCTTCTTCAGATATCTTCTCAACAAGCTCAGTTGCTTTTGCACTTGTCTGTTCTTTGATAGTACCAGAACCTGTAGCAAGAGCTACCATTGTATTCATAGGTCCTGTAATTATCAAATTGACTACGATCACGATCACAAGTAACATTGCGATCCATGCGCTTTTTCTGGTAAGGCTTCTTGCAGCCTTTTTCTTCATTATGAAACCAGCTGCAACTGTAACAATAATGGCAAGTGCAAGTACAATGCCAAGTGCGATGAGATGAGGTTTAATCGTGGTCAATACCTTCATCACGTCATCCATGTTAATTGCTAACATCTGCTTTTCTCCTTTTGCTGTTTAACTGTTGTCTGTTACTTTTCTTCTTTCTTCTCACCTTCAGGGAAGATGATCTTGAATACAAAGAAGAATACTATCATCGAGATACCACCCATAAGGAAGGTTGACCCGATGTTGTAGAGCCATCCCGGCACAATATCCTTCATAACGCCTACCCAGATACAGTTAAGTGAGTTTACGATAGGTGTTATGACAAGCCATGCTATGAAATACCACATAGCTTGGTACCATACGTTACCTTTACTCTTGAATGTGATATTTCTCTGAAGCGGGAAGTTGATGCACTGAGCAAGGAATGAACCTACGAGCATGGCGATAAAATAACCAAGGCCACCGCCTATCATTACATTACCGGCTTCGTCGTAAAGCACATCATAGCCAAGTGCATTCCAGGTAAAAGTCTTGCCAAAGAGAGTAACCGGAATTGCCGGCCAGCTCCACTCTGTCCCTGCCAGACCAATACCAAGAAGTTTCGGCAGGAATGCAAAGATGATGTACTGAAAAATGGTAACTCCTTCTGAAAATACAATAAAGAAGAATATCTGATAAAGCCATTTTGACAGTACAGGATGTTTTTCACTAAAACCTGCCCACCAGTTTCTGATAGCCTGCATAATTTACTCCTTTCTCAGATTTTCTATCATAACTTTAACACACTTTGCACAAAAAAATACCGCCTATGCACAAACGGTAATAATTTATGCACAAACGGTATTCTTGTTGAAATGACTTCACTTATCAAACATTTCTCAAAGGTAAGATCACATTTAGTATAAACCACTCATTATCTACCTTTACACTTGCACTACCTCCATAGTTTTCAGCAGTCGTACGGATCGATTTCAACCCGTATCCATGATAGGCAACATCAGGCTTTGTTGTCTTTGGCAGTCCGTTTACCATTTTAAGCTTTCCGCCCACGTAATAATTTTCAAATCTTGAAACAACAAAATCCTTCTGCCTGCTGACAGTCACATGTATAAGTCTCTTTTCCTTTACAGGTATGCGCTTTTCGTATTCTATAGCGTTATCAAGCGCATTTCCGAATATCGATGCAAGATCCATGACATCTACAAAATCAAGCAGGGTTCCATCTGCAACACAGGTAAACACTATCGAATGCTTTTCACAATACATAGCCTTGCTTGTAAATACAGTGTCAAGAACCATATTACCTGTTTTATAGGAAAGTTCATAGGCCTTGATACCATTTTCCATTGATTCAAGATATTCATTACGCTTTTCTTCATCGCTTTCAGTTCTCAAAAACTCTATCTGATGCTTTAAGTCATGATATTTCTGATTGATGAAATTAATGCTCTCACGACTCATGCGGTACTGAACGTACTGGTTCTGCAATACATTTTTAAGTGCCGCCACCTCATGCCATGCCCTGCTCTGACAGCACGATACATAATGAGTATAGAGAATTGCAAAACCACCGATGTCGGTAAGAGTTCTTGTATTCAGTACATCAATCGGATACTGGGCAGAAAAAGGAGTCCTTTGGTAAATATAGCTTATATTGCTTACAGCAAATATCACCGCACCGATCACCACAGCTGACAAAAGCTCTCTGCGTGAAATATTAAGGTTGGTATCGGGAATTCTGTTTCTTTCTATGAAATATATAATCGTAAGCACTCCCACATATATAGCAAGTGGAAAAACTATCAGCGGCAGCAGAATCCCCTTATCTTTTCTCATATAGAAAAGAAACACATAGAGCTGCCATTCCAGTGATGCCATAAGTTCCGCCAGAACAAAGGCTCTTATGGTAAAATATGCCGCATCCTTTTTAGTAATGTTTAATGATGCTCCCATATAAAAAAACATTATCATTACGGCAACAAGCATAGCAGGGATCCAAAGCGATATATGAAAAGACTTCGAAAATACAAGCCATACAACAAGCATGCATAAAGCAGCTATGCTTTTTGCAACTTTGGACATGACAACTTTGCCCCTGCTCAGCATAAAAATATATAAAGTACAGGCTGCCCACTCCGCAGCTGCCGTATAAAAGCGGGGAATATCCGGTATCTGATAAGTCATTTATTGTGCCTTCTTCTCATAAAAAATCAGCCAAAGCTTCCATAAAGTCATTCTTTCTTGCCCTGCTCACAGGAAGCATTTCATTTCCAACTACAGCGCAGCCATCTCTTATGCCCTCCACAAAGGACAGATTTACAAGACAGCCTTTGTTGCATCTGAAGAAATGTTCTGCTGCAAGCTCCTTCTCCACACTTTTCATCGTAGCTGTAATAGTTACCACTTCATCTTTCGTGTGAAATGACAGATTATGCCCTTGGCTTTCAATATATTTTATAGATGCCACCGCAAGCTTGACAGTCCCGTCTTTATTTGACACAGTAAGATAATGCTTTGTGTCGTGCGGCAGTCGTTCTACCGCCTTTTCAAGAGTTTTGCTGAAAGGAAAATACTCCACAGGTTTAAGCACATAATCCAAGGCATCAACCGCATAACCCTTTATCGCATACTGGATCATGTTTGTTATAAAAATAATGATAACCTGCGGATCAATCTTTCGTATCTGTTCAGCGGCACTCATTCCGTCCATGTACTTCATCTTTATGTCCATAAGGATAATGTCGTACTGTCCCTTATAGTCATCTACTATTCCGGACCCGTCTGTATACCTTGTCTGAACTAAGTCGTTTCCGCTTTCTCTGACATACCTGCTGATATACGCCGATAAAGTACCGGCATACTCTTCCTCATCTTCAACTATCGCTATATTAATCATTTATGTCCCGCCATAATCTACTTACCAGCCTTCGATTATCATAATTGGCTGGATATTCCTTTTTAAATGTCCTGCAAAAGAGAACACCCTAATAAGGGACTATAACAAACAGTATAAGTTAAGTCAAGTTAAAAATCTTATGCCAACCAACCTCATTTATGCACTTTTTTCTCATAAATTCAGTGAGAACGTAGTATCACATTTTTAAAGACGAAAAAATGTAAGATTGCACATTTTTCAGTTCATTGAAATTTTATTAATCTTTTTTACAGAAATATTAATTCAATTCACTTAATGTTTTCTATTAAAATTAACCCCCAAGTTGAAATGTTCTGCTCCAACTCAGGGGTTTTACAATTAAAATTTCTTATGAAATACATCTACCCGCACAGTGTGGATTGCCACTGCAATCGCGGTTATAGTGCCAAATATCTTGGTTAGTGTTAATATCTGTTCCCATGAAGTTATCCATACATTCATAAGGATAAGTGAAAGGATAGCAAAGATTGCAAGCCACCAGAGGAAGGAAGCCGCAGAATACGCTGCTATCTTAAGCGCTTCAAGAAGTACATCAACTGCATTTTTACGAAAACTCATCAATATTTTACTCCCCATACAGAAGTGTTTTTGCCAACGGCAGTAAATACCATTACATCAGTATTTCCTTCGTCCTTCATCTTGCAGAAAACACCACTATAAGTTACATCATCAAATGTTACAGTCATATATGGCTTGCCATTTTCCATGGTCCATGTACCTTCGATGCCATCGCCATATACCTTACCACGCTTTGAGAGAGCAAGCTTTATTGGTTCATTTACCTTTCCATCTATCGCATATCCATGATTTACAACATAATAAGTTCCAACAACTTCATCCTTTGAATAGCCCTTATCAGAAATTGTCTCACCATTTGTTGCGTATGGCAGCATGCAAGGCCAGCCCTCTTTATTAAGGAAATACTGCTTTGTCCTGTCAGAGAAATTTTCACCCTGATTTGAAAATCTTGTATGATAAACAATATACTTCTTGCCATCATCATCTATAAAAGCTGAATTATGTCCTGTTGCCATATAAGCGGCAGGGTTACTTGGCATAATGTAATTTCCGGAAAGCTTAAGTCCAAAATATCCATGATTACCTGCCTTCTCAAATGGAGCGTCTCCATTCATATCAACATAATCTCCATCAGGAGTCTTTGATCTGAATACTCTTATCTGGTAGCCGCCCTTCTGAGCAAGTCCACCGTATGAAACATACAGATAATAATAATCTGATTCTTTATCATACATGATATAAGGACCTTCAATAGACTTATGCCCGCCGCCGATAAGCTTTCTGCCAAAGTATGCATCTACGCGGTTTACTTCATCAGCTTCAGGATGTATGACCTTTCCTGTCTTTTCATCAAGCTGAAGGATGAATATACCGCCTGACCATGAACCATATACCATCCAGAACTTACCATCCTTATCATAAAAAATGGTAGGATCCAATGCATTCGGATACTCGTTGAAATTATACTCGCCCTTTGCATCAATGTAATGACTCTTTGCATAGTCTTCACTTACATAATCAAGTACGTCTGTAGAAGATATAGAGTCATTCGTAAGACCTGAATATACAAGGTTTGCCTCCCATTTATAAGGGCCTTCGATCTTATCTGCTGTCGCAAAACCTATTGTTGAAGCGTTAAATGTAGAAGAAGTACAATAATACATGCACCATTTCTTCATTTCTTTATTGTAAATAATGTCAGGAGCCCACATGGCAACCCCGTTTCCCTGTGTAGGAATAACACTGTTGCCTTTTCCTGTATATGCAAAAACATTGCCTGTCGGATCACTCATAAGTTCTCCATATACAGGGTTCTTTTCATTATATCCGTTTCCAAGATAAGTCCATGTACGCAGATCATCTGACTTTGCCGCTGTCATGTGTGTTCCGAAAATATAGTATGTATCCTTGTCCTTCATAACAGACGGATCGTGTACTGCAACTCTTGCATTTACAGTCCCCGTCTTTACATTACTGTAGTCTACTGTCCAGTCTTCATTGATCTTTTCTTTAAAAATATTATCTGCGTTCACTGCTACCACCCCTGCTACGATCGCCGCCGCTGCAACAACGCACGCCGCAACGATTCTCTTCTTTCCTGCCATAACATAAACCTCGCTAAATCCATATCTTTTAGATAGTACTAAAATATTTCGTTTGCTTGTAAAATATTATACAATGGTTTTTGTTAAAAAGCAACAAAAAAAGACTCCAAAAGGAGTCTTTTTTATTCATTCTTATATTCAACTTACTCTGCTGCAGTTTCTTCTGCTGCTGGAGCAGCCTCACCCTTTGAATGAATCTCAGAAACAGATACAACAAGTTCATCTGCTGGTGTAAGAAGATGAATTTCTGGATTCTTAGCGATCTCAAGATCTGAAACCTTGATATTGTCGCCAACCTTGTACTGTTTCATATCAATCTTGATACGATCTACAAGGTTCTTTGGAAGCGCTCTGAATTCAACTTCCTCAAGATGCTGCTCAACAATACCATCGTTTCTTACATCCTGATCGACAAGGATGATTTCTGCTGAAGAACGAACTTCTTCGTTCTCATTAAGTGCCTGAAGGTCCATTTCAGTAACAGCGCCCTTAAGAGTGTTGAACTGAAGTTCCTTGATAAGGCAAAGCTTCTTGTCGCCATCAATATCGATAACAACCTGTGAGCCCTTATTCTGGGTCTTAAGTACACGATCAACATCCTTCTTGTCCATCTGGATTGCAATAGCACCTTCAAGGTCTCTTCCGAAAATAGATCCGGTTACAAGACCTTCTCTTCTAAGCTTCTTAGCCTTAACAGATAAATCTCTCTTACAAGCTTTTAAAGTATTCATTTGACTTTTCCTTTCAAAACTGTATGAGCGCATTCAGAAATACTTTTTAAGAGCCGTTACCTCTGGGGCTTGCCCCCGACCGTTAAAAAGTTCTTCTTGTACGCGTAACTCTTTCTGATACACAGGTCCTTCTGCCAAAGGGCCCATACAGAACACATTATACCCTGTAATTGATTAAATGTCAAACACTGTATTATCGGACAAAGTCCGTTAATACACTCTGCCTGCCATCACGAAAGCGATCAGCATGGCAGGCTAGTCCTTTATTGCAATTAGTTCTGTATCACAGCACAGCCGTGATACTTAGCACACTTGCTGCTTCGCATCAAGTGCACATTACTTCATGGAACCGACTATTTCATCCACCTTTTCCATTTCCTCTGTGGATAAGGCTTTCTGCCCCACAATTTTAATATTATCAAGCACCTGTTCAGGCTTGCTGGCGCCAATAAGAACGCTTGTAACAAAGTCGTGGCTTAACACCCAGCTGAGTGCAAATTCAGCCATGGTCTGGCCACGTTCTCCTGCCATCACACTTAATTCTCTTACTCTTTTTATCTTCTTTTGTGAAATATCCTTTGCCTTAAGGAAGCTTCCTTCTCTCATTGCCCTGCTGTCTTCAGGGATTCCGTCAAGATAGCGTTCAGTAAGCTGGCCCTGGTCAAGCGGTGAAAAGGTTATCACGCCCTTTCCCTCACGTTTTGCCGCAATTGCAAGACCATTTTTCTCAATAAATCTGTCAAATATGTTGAAACGGTTCTGATTTATTATAAATGGTGTGTGAAGTTCCTTAAATATCGCGCAAGCCCTTGTCATGGTCTCTCCGTCATAGTTGGAAAGCCCTATGTACAAAGCCTTGCCGCTCTTTACTATGCCGTCAAGTGCCTCACAGGTTTCCTCCAGAGGAGTCTCCGGATCCATACGGTGATGATAAAAAATATCCACATAATCAAGTCCCATTCTCTTAAGGCTGTCATTAAGACTTGAAACAAGATATTTCTTGCTGCCGTGGTCACCGTAAGGTCCCGGCCACATAAAGTATCCTGCTTTGGTTGAAATGACCAACTCGTTTCTGTATGCTGCAAATTCGTCTTTTAAAATCTTGCCGAAATTAGTCTCGGCAGCTCCGCCGACAGGGCCATAATTATTTGCAAGGTCAAAATGTGTTATACCGTTGTCAAAAGCAGTTGTAAGAATTGCCTTCATCATGTCAAAGTCGTCATTTAAGCCAAAATTGTGCCATAATCCCAAAGATACTCTTGGAAGCTTGAGTCCGCTTACACCTGTTTTAACATACTCCATCTTCTCATATCTTGCATCGTTTGCAGTATACATAAAACCTCCTATTTTTAGGAACCTCTCTCAGAAATGTACTATCACTGTGACACTACATTTTTTATAGTCTCCCTTATCATGCCTTTTCCCCTAAGAAGTGAAATAAAATACTCTGTAACCTTATCAGAAATCCCTGCCTCGCAAAGGTCTATGCCATAAATCTCCTTTTTTTTGTAAAGAGGTTCAAGAACAGTATTTACTTCCTTAGCATCAGGCACATTTCCAACACTAAACCTGTCTGTATAATTTTTCACTTCGTTAAGAAGAGGATCAGGGCTGCAGGTAAACTCATTTCCATTGTCGTCGATTCCCATAGTATAACGCAACCAGCCGGCAAGTACAAGCGGAATTGCCGTAAGTTCTGTGACCTTTCTTCCAGCCGCTATATAACACTTTATCGTTTCGCCAAATCTTATAGAAAGCTTCTGTGAAGTATCTGTTGCGATTCTCTGCGGCGTGTCAGGCATAAAAGGATTAGGAAGACGCACATTTACAACTGTATCTATAAACTCCTTTGGAACAAGCACTCCCGGGTCGGTCACGACCGGCAATCCCTCAACATATCCAAGTCTCTTTATAAGATTAACAAGATCCGCATCCTTCATTTCATCTGAAATTCTTGTAAAGCCAAGCAGACACCCGTATACAGCCAGGGCTGTATGAAGAGGATTGAGGCATGTTGTCACTTTCATTCTTTCAACTTTATTTACGGTGTCCCTGTTTGTGAAGATAACCCCTACCTTTTCAAGTTCAGGTCTTCCATTAGGGAATTTATCCTCGATAACAAGATACTCGCACTCCTCTGCATTTACAAAAGGAGCAACATACGTGTTGAAATGAGTTATTCTTGTTTCCATATCGTAAAGTCCATCCTTACAAAGGATTTCTCTTACACTGTCATCCGGACGCGGAGTGATTTTGTCTATCATTGACCATGGAAATGATACCTTATTTTCATCTGTCACATAGTCTATAAATCCCTTTTCACAAACTCCTTTTTCTGTCCATTTTTCTGCAAAGGTCCTTACGGCTGTAAATAACTTTTCCCCATTATGAGAGCAGTTATCCGTGGAAACCATAGCAACAGGGAGAGCGCCTGCCTTGAAGCGCTCATAAAGGAGAGCTGTTACCTTTCCGATATAACTTACAGGCTTATCAGGTCCAGCCTCAAAGTCTGCTGCCACCTGCCCTGTATAATTTTCATCTGCGCCAGTAAGCTTGTAGCCCTTTTCTGTAATCGTAAAAGTGGCAAGCTTAAGGCTCTTCTTTTTAAATATTTCTTTTAATTCTTCAAAGTCCGGCAGGGCACTGTCAAGAACAAGTGATGATGCCACCGCACCGGTCACCCTCTTTTCAACACTTCCATCACTCTTTAATGTAACAAGAATAGAAAGATCGTCAAAAGGCTTATAAGCCTTCTCGATTATTTCAGTGTCAAAACCTTCTGCAACAACGATCCCTGTATCAAGAAATCCTTCGTTAAGAAGCTTTTCAGCAAGAACCGCGTGAAATGCTCTGAATATATTTCCCGCTCCAAAATGCACCCATGAAGGGTTTTCTTTTGTTTTTTCCTTCATAAGGTCTCTGTTGTAAGCTGGCAGTGTAAAGCCTGCTTTTTCCCATTTCAACCTGTCTTTAAGGTCGTTATCTGTTAAATACATTTTTTACCCCCTGTGGCTTTTATCAATTGCTTCCCAAAGTCCTTCTATATAGCAGGCTCCCAGTGCCCTGTCGTAAAGACCGTAGCCAGGCATTGCCTTTTCTCCCCAGATCATGCGGCCGTGATCCGGTCTTATAGGACCTTCGAAACCTGTCTCATAGAGAGCCTTCACTATTTCATACATATCAAAGCTTCCGTCAGAAGAAAGATGGCAGGCTTCCTCAAAATCTTTAGGCCCCTGCGGTACACTTCCCCCAAACCATGGGTTTACAGCCTCTCCTGCTTCATTTCTGAAGGAATTGAACTTAAGGTTTCTTACATGTGCAAAATGTATTCTGCCCTTAAAATGCCTTATCATTTCAGGAAGGTTATTTTCAGGGTTCGTTCCATAAGAACCAGAACAGAAGGTAAGTCCATTATGCACATTGCAAACAGCCTTAAGCATACGCATTATATTCTTTTCGTTGTTAATGATGCGCGGCAGACCGAAGACATTCCATGCAGGATCATCAGGGTGGATTGCCATATTTATATCGTACTTATCGCATACGGGCATGATCGCCTTAAGGAAATAAACAAGGTTACTGAAAAGCTTCTCCTCGTCAATGTCCCTATACATGGTAAAGAGTTCCTTTACTCTTGCCATTCTTTCAGGCTGCCAGCCAGGCATTACAGTGCCGTTCATCTCACTGCCGATATGATCAAACATTTCCTCCGGCTTTATAGCGTTGATCGCATCCTCGTTATAGGCAAGCACAGTTGAGCCGTCTGTTCTCTTTCTTGCAAGTTCACTTCTTGTCCAGTCAAAAACAGGCATGAAATTATAGCAGACCATGTGAATGCCCTGTTTTCCAAGGTTTTCAAGTGTCTTTATATAGTTATCAATATGTTCATCTCTATGCTTTCCACCTGTCTTTATATCGTCAGAAATATTTACTGACTCTATGCCTGAAATATGAAGTCCTGTCCTTTCTACTTCTTCCCTAAGAGTCTTTATCTCTTCTTCCTTCCAGAGTTCGCCTGCCTGCTTGTCATAAAGAGTTGTGATAACGCCTGTCACACCTGGTATCTGTCTGATCTCATTAAGACTTACTGTATCATAGCCGGTGCCATACCAGCGAAGTGTCATTTCCATTTTGTAACCCCCGAATTCTGTGCTTTAATCTGGTTATATTTCTACATCTTTATAATAATTTATTCAAAATCTGATTTCTAATCATTTTATTGGCTTTATAGTCCAAATCTTGCCATAATATTGTATTATCGGACAAAGTCCAGTAATACAATAAAGGGGCAAAACAGATTCCTGTAAAAACTGTTTTACCCGATATATCACTTCTTTCTTTTCAAAACAAGCATAAAGCAAGCAACAACTGCAAGTAAAGCCACACCTCCAAGCATCATTACAGGAAGCTTGGAAACAGTCCTTCCTTTGGTTTCAACCTCAGTTTTTTCCTCGCCAGCCGCAGAGCTTACGCTTGAAGCCTCTTTGACTTCTTCTTTATTTTCATCTGAAACACCTGCGAGGGTTTCCTTTTCACTCTCATCATCTACCTTGATCTCAATATCATCAAGGTAAATGTCCGCCTTGCCATCTGTTTCAAAATAAACATCGCATGCCTTAAGTTCCTTTGGAAGGTTTACTGTAAGAACTGCCTCATTCCAGTTTCCGTCCGCCTTGCTTTCAACCACAGGACTGTCACTAAGACCATCTATTCCCATTCTGAAAAGCTTATCAGCTGTCTTGTACCATGCCTTTATGGTAAGTTTATGTCCTATGTACTGGCTTGCGCTCATGCGGACAGTGGCATCCTTTTCCTCTCTGCATGCAATAAGCGAAAATCCGACAGGTGCTCCCTCTGTATGATTTTCATTATGAGTAAGTTCAAGCCTTGACTGATGGCCTGCTCCTCTTGAATGAAAACCTGCATCAGCAGGAACAACAGTCTTCATTGTACTTCCATCCTTATAAGGCTCAAAGTCAATAAGAGTATCCTTTGCCTCGCCTGCCGCCATCGCATAGTCTTCCACATTAAATTCTTCGCCCTTGCCGGCAGCAAGAACGCCAAAGTAAGAAGGCTTTCTTTCAAGATACTGATAGAAAATAAGCGGCTCTGCATCGGCTCTCCATGAAGAAGTATCGGTAAGTCCCCAGAAAGTTACATTTGTGATATTGGCGCCGTTTGTCTTTTCTTCAAGAAGCATTTTAAAATATTCATTGTAAAATGCTGCCTGTGCTCCTGCTCCCTTTGCGCCATTTACAGACTGGTTCACATCAAGCTCTGTTATTTCTATATTGTTTATCGCAGCCGCGTATTTCTTAAGGGCAGTCCTGCACTCTTCCACATTTTGGGCATCACTCATGTGTGCCTGCATGCCAATACCATCTATAAGTCCGTCTCCATAAATAGTTCCATCTCCATCTGCCTTTATGGAGTCAGATTTCACAAGGCTCTGATCCTTGTTATATACAACTTTAGTAAGGAAATTGATTATCCCGTCACATCTTTTCGGAAACCATTCATTATAGTCATTGTAAAAAAGCCATGGTCTTATACTGCTAAGATCATCCTTTGAACTTGCAGGGTCAAGATCATATTTTTCAGCGTATTTTACACTGTAAAGGTCTTCTGCTTCTCTTGCATACAAGAAAGAATAATAAAGGAAATCTTTGCCAAGTATCCTGTACCATGTTGATCTTCTTAAACAGTCATCCTCATTTTCGTCACTTGCCTCATTTACAACATCCCATGCATAAATGGTATCGGCATAGCCTTCCTTATACATAAATTCCATGGCACCATAAATATAGGTCTTAAGGCGTTCCCTTAATTCATCTGCACTTACAAGACAGTCTTCATCAAGTTCTGCATTCCAGTCAGTTGTGTGCTTACCGCCTGAAAGCGCGTTGAAATCTTTTGCAAAAAAATCAGGGTTTACCTGCGAATGCCATACAAGCACATGACCTCTTACCTTGATTTTGTTTGCTTTTGCCCAATCAAGTAACTCCTTTGCACTGTGATCCACACTAAAAAGTGTTTCCGATTTTGGATCAAAATTATAGGCAGGTTTAAATTCATTTCCAAAAGTTATTGAATTAAACTGCTGCTTTATTATCTCTTCTTTATCCGGATTTCCTATCTCTGCACCTGAATCATTCCAATGGCTGATGGCCTGAACTGCCACCCCTATGGAAAATTTATCTTCATAGACCTTTGCCAAGCTTTCATATTCACTTATATCAGCATATTTAGATGCCGCCTGTATAGTATCTGTCATACTTCCTCCGAGAAAAGTCACCGTAAGCACGACGACCATCATTTTAGTAAAAAAACCCTTACCACATTTAAACATAAAATACACCTCAACGCGCCAAAGTAAAGCCTAAAAAAGAGGCAGGGCAAAAATGCCCCGCCCACAAAAGCAACATTAATCATAAATACATTATAAAGACCCTATCAGCCCTTATTGGCATCATCGATATATGTCTTCCATGTATCACGGATTCCTTCGATAAGTGATGTAAGATCTGCACCAGGTGCTACACTCCAAACAAAATCAGAACCAACGCTTACATTAGGTACAACACCAGAGTAATCAATCATACCATGTGTTCTGAGAATTTCAAGTGTTTCATCAACAGAACGTGTATCTCTCATACCTGAATAGTAGTTTGACTTCCAGCCTTCATAGTTCTCATATCCAGGAACATCTGAATTCCATACTCTCCAAGCAAACGCAAGCTTCCAAGCCTTATCCTTGTCATAGCATCCTGGGATAACGATAGGATTATTAGACCAGCAGTTTACATAGTCCTTAGCTTTAGGTCCCTTAGGGAAGCAAACAAATCCGAAATCATCCTTCATATCCTGAAGCATGTTTCCAGGAGTGCCGTTGTATGCATCATCTGGAAGAAATACAGCTTTTCCATTAAGATAACCTTCCTTATAAGCATCCCACTGTGCATCTTCACCATAAGTTGCAGAATAGTTGTTAAGGCAATCAAGTGCAAACTGAAGACCTTCTACAGTCTCAGGGTCTTCCAGTCTATATACGAACTTTCCATCAGCATCCTTACCAATATAAGAACCGCCATTGGACCATACACACTCATTTACAAGGTTACCATTATTCTGAGTTGTGCCATAGATATCAATAACACCATCATTATCAACATCACGCTGAACCTTATCCATGATTCCTTTCCATGCATCCCAGGTCCATGTTCCTTCCTTCTGCATATCGTAGATAGATTCCGGATCGATACCAGCTTCCTCAAGAAGTCTCTTGTTGAAGAACATACCGCCTCTTGGTTCAGGATCACCGGATGCACAACCATAAACATGATCACCATAAGTATACATTTCATGTGTACGATTCTTCTGGAACTGTGGTGTGGAAAAATCAAGGCAATCAAGGGTTGCAAGATCGAAGCAAAGACCAGACTTCATAGCAGCGGTAAGGGCTGGATCATTACGAAGTGTGAATACGTAGTTGTTGCCATCGTCACCTGCAGTAACATAATCTACAAAATCCTGAGGAGCTGAACCCCAGTCAGAAATAGCCTGTGACTTAAGCTTGAAATTATATGTTTTCTCAAGCCATTCATGATATTCCTGTCTTGCCTCTTCATACTCGTTGGCAGGCTCTGCTTCTTCTTCAGGTGACCACCAGTCTCTTACGATAATCTCCATACCGCCAAGATCTATAGGATTGCCGTTTGCATCCTTTTCTACTACATAGCCGCCATCTGTTGTGCTGCCTGATGCACTTGCATCTGATGAAGATGCTGTGCTTCCTGCTGATGCAGAACTTTCAGTTACGTCTGCTGATGCTGCCGGTGTAGATTCCTGCTTAACCGACACGTTACTTGCGGTAGAACTTCCACCACAACCTGCAAGCATACTTGCTGCCATAACTGCTGTCATGGATACAGCCATGACTCTCTTCCTCATTGATACTTTTCCCATTTTGTAAACCTCCATGTATATCAGGAATCTTACCTGATACAAGTGTAAAATTTATATCACGCAGTTAATTCTGCGAAATATACATCTTGATACTGTTACATCTTGATACCTGTTGAAGCAAGACTCTCTACAAACCCCTTCTGCGCTATCAGATAAAGAAAGATAAGCGGAAGGATGATCATAAGAGTACCTGTTGACAGGATACAGTTTGAATAAGCTACTGAAATTGTCGACTTAACCCCCAGGATTCTCTGCATATAAGCACCAAGACTGTCAACAATTCTTGAAAGTGATGTAGATACAAGTACAAGCTTTTCACTTAAGAACATCCTTGAGTAGAAACCATCTGTCCACTGCCATACAAATGCAAAAAGGAAACATGATGTAAGGATTGGCTTTGCATCCGGAAGCATTATCGTAAAAAATGTTTTAAGAGTACCGCATCCGTCAACATAAGCTGCTTCCTCTAGTTCCTTAGGTATATTTCTAAAGAACTGTCTTATCATAAATATATAAAGCCCGTTCTTAAGTCCCATGCATCCCGCACTCATTAAATAATACGGAACAACCGATCCTCTGAGATTAATAGACTCTCCTCTTATAGCCTTTATGATCCCAAATACATCAAAGGTTGAAAAGTGCAGATAAAGTGAGGTTGAAATAACCTGCGGCGGGATGATCACTACTAAAAGCACACAAGCAAACCAGAACTTTTTAAGTGGAAATTCAAATCTTGCAAAACCATATCCTACAAGTGTACAAACTGTAACCTGAAGAATTGCTATAGTTATTGAAACAATGAACGAATTTCTAAGTCCCTTGGCATAACTCATAAGTTGGGCAGCCAGTTTGTAATTTGCCGTTGTAAAGTGCTCTGGTATAGATACAACAACCGGATTAAAAAGATCCGCCTCTGTCATGAATGATACAGATATCTTGTTAAGGATCGGCTGTAAGATCATGAAGCACATACCAAAAAGAAGAATAAATCTTACTACATGTATTGCAATCTCTTTGGCAATTTTTTTCTTAGCATAAGAAGACATTGCAGCCTTCTCAGTTTTTTTACCGTAAGGGCGCGTAAGCGCACCCTTATCAGTTATCCCCATAATATTACTCATAATAGTAAACCCTCTTCGAGATAAGCTTGCTTGTGATCGCAATAAAGGCAATGATTATAACAAAATATATCCATGCCATTGCTGACGAAAAGCCATAATCAAGCTGACCTACAAGAACATCCGTAATCTTTTCTATTACCTTGTTGTCACTTCTCATACAGAAATCAACGATGGTATACATCCAATTCACAAGGAAAAGCGATGAGATCATAGGAAATGTGATCTTCCAGAGACTTTCCCAATGTGTACACCCTTCGATATCAGCTGCCTCATACATACTCTTTGGTATAGTCTGCATACCTGCAAGAAAAATGATGATCTGAATACCGGAAGCTATGGCCACATCATAAATATGGTCTATAAGTTCAAATACCTTTTCAAAAGCAGATATTCCGACGCCTGAGGTTCTAAGGATCGTCTCAAGCATACCTGTAATTGAAATACCATTTGCAGAAGCAGTTATATCTGCCTGTACAGCCTGAATAACCGAGTTATTTGATTCAAGTCCAAGCATTACACCGCTTGAAAGTATAACCGGAAGGAAGAAGACCGCTCTTACAAATGCCCTTCCCGGGAACTTCTGGTTTAATATAATAGCTACAAAAAAACTAAATACTATGATACCAAGTGAATAAACCACCATTCTTGACAGTTCTTCTGTAAGAAGCCTTGAAAATTCGGGATCTACACGAAATGCATGTTTATAATTTTCAATACCCGAATAATTCATTGCAACCTTACCTGCTCCGACTTCCACCTTGCAGAAACTCATATAAAGACTCTGAAACAAAGGCTTTATCATAAAGAACAGGAATCCAACTATAAAAGGCGAAATAAATAGATATCCTGATATCGCCCTTCTTCGCATAAGACCTGTCATTTTCTTTGACTGCTTGAACACGATACGACTCCTCCACTATATGTTTACAAAAGACCCTTAGCCTACTGACACATAATCCCTTGCAGGAACTACAACTCCGTCGTCTGTACTATAGTCTTCATATCCATAATTTACATAAACCTTTGTTCCATCCTCATAAGTGGTCACTGATACACTCTGAGTCAGGTTTTCGTGACCGGTCATCTCTTTGTTGAAAGTATTGCCAAGTCTTTCATTGTATTTATTTACAATGTCCAAAAGTTCATTTTTGCAAGTGCTGTAAGTGCTTGCATAATACTCTGTATAAGATGAATTCTGAAGCACATAAGAGCTCTTATCCATAAGTGAGAATGAAAGACCTGCTCCATACTCGGCACAGTTGAGCACCTGCTCAACAGGATCACCGCTTATGTTGATATTTTTACCTGTATAATCAACATGGCCGTGAAGTGCCATCTGATAAAATGGTACATACTCATCAATTATGGTGTATCTGTTACCCTTAAGATCCATATTGGTAACAAGTGATACATAAGGAACGGCATAATCATTTCCGGTATTTATACAAATCTTATTGCCGGCATCAGAAAGCTCCTTTAATTTTGCCTGCTGATCAAGAAGTGCCTTTTCGCGGCTCACAAGATCCTTTCTGTAGTAATCTCCTGCAAGATCACTTCCTATGTCGTTAAAAGAAACGCTGGCGCCAAGCTTTGCACTCTTTTTAACAAGTCTGTCTGCCATTTCAAGAGCCAGACCTTCATGAAGCAGGTAGGACGGTTTTTTGCTCTCATCCTGTGCATAATAAACAGGATCGTATGGATAAACAGCTGCCATCTCCTTGCTCAAAAATCTTGCACTATCTCTAAACTTTAAAAATCCATCTGTAAAGTCTGAATCTTTTGCAAAACTCGTTATACCATCAAGATAAAGAGTTCCGTCTTCAGCGGAGATATCACCTGATAATTTTGCAAGATCCTTTTCAGGACCAAGTACACCAACCGTTTTTATATTTTTAAGTATCTTCTGGTTGACGCCGCCATTACACCATCCCGTATATTTTGCTGAAAGATTTTCAATGCCGTTCTTTTTAAGATCTCTGTATATCCTGCTTGCTGCATTATATGAAGTAAGCTCAAGAGGCCTTGATACAGGCACACCTGCGATCTGCCTTATCTTATCTGTCGCACCTACAAAATCTGCAACGACAGGCACGCTCTTCGTATCCTTCTTCTTTGCAAATGACTCACTCTTACTAATAAGATATGACTGATAATCCTTTGCCATATCGCCGATCTTTCCAGAATCAATGAAAGAAAAACGTTCAGTCATTGTTTCATTCGGAAGTTCCGGAAGAAATACATAAATATCTCTGTTTGACTTATCACTTACATCAAACTTTTCACGAAGAACACATGAGTACTCGGCATTTACATAGTTAAAGCTGTTCGCTTTTTCACTTACATCAGCCTCGATGGCTGCATAAGGAGCTCCCTCTTCAAGAATACATATAAAGGAGTCGTTTCCTGTTGAAATACCAAAAGTTCCAAAAGCTGTATTGGTTTCATGAACAACTGCATCACGAAGCTGTCCCATATCCCAGCCATATACATTTGCATAATAGTTAGGCTGTGAAACCTTTCCATTATTGAACTTTATCTTGCCGCCACCGCCTTCAGGAACAAAGAGGAAACCATCTTCATCAGTTGTGCCTGCTCCAAAGAATGGAAGTGGATTGATCTTGTAAACAGGAAATTCTTTCTTAAACTTAACTTCACTGTATGGCACCTCAACCAAGAGGTTGTCACCGTCAAGCTTGTAGATCATGCTTACATCAAATACAGGCTTGTCTGAAGTGGATTCTGCATTTGAAAGAGCTTTGTCAGCTGCAAAATCTTCTGGTGTATATCCTGCTTTTGCAAAATATCCTTCAAGCTTCTTTCTGATAGAATCATTTGCCTTGTCACGAAGTACATAAATAACCTGGTCTGCAAGGATAGGATAATTCTGTAAAAGTTCATCCTTATTGTCCTTTGCCTTAAGATTGTTTATGTCATACTTCTTGTAGTACTGAGATGTAAATGTTCCTTCAGACTTATCCATAGCCGCGATCCACTTTTCATAGTTCTCTTTTGTGGTTACCGGCGGGATGGTAAATTCCTTGTTTACTTCACCAATTGAATAATTGACCTTAATGGTCTTATCATCTGGCTGCTCTATCGAATACAGTCCATTTGAAATACTGTAATCGAAGTTGTTCATCATGGTTTCAAGACCACTCTCATCTGTGTAGGTAAGCGTAAGGGTTGACTGAACTCTTCCCTTCTCTGCCGCCATGGCAACCGGATCATCCGCAGCTCCTGCAGGATTTGAGGTCCATACCTTTCCGCTGCTCTTAACCTTGACACTAAACTGGGTTGTTGTCTTATCCATAACAAAGGCGAGCCTGTCATTCTCCATCTTAAGCGTACCTTCTCCATCCGCATAAGCATTTACAGGAATGACTTCCTCTGTGTTTTCCGGTTCTTTGTAATTTACAACAAAAATAACTGCTGTAGTAAGAATCACAAGGAATATACCCGGAACAATAAGACCTTTAAGCCACTTGATAAAAGCTCTTTTCTTTTCCGTTTTCTGTTCTGTACTCAAACGTCTCATCGGCTCTAAATCCTTCTGAATAATATTTCTTTATAAAGAGATATAAAATATGCTACACCCTGAGTTATCATACTGAAAAAGATCATAAGTATGAAAACCATAACTAACATTGCAAACAAGGTAAAAATTATAAAAAGTATATTCTTACCAAATGAAAACTCATGTATCTGCCCCATAGCAGCCATGATAAGGAATGCACACCAGATAAGCACTATCGATGAAAGTGTGCTGTAAAACTCCGCCATGTCACTTGTCATTCCGTTTGAAATGATCATGAGCGGAAGCTCAACAAGTACATAAGGAGTCATCGCATAGCAGACACCCTTATAAATATCTCCTATCCTTCCCTTGCCTTCAAAGAGAGTAGTGAGTCCCCAATTTCCCACAACAAAGAGGGCAAGCGGAAGTAAAATACTTGAAATATATAAAAGGATATTTATTCTTTCCCAATTGACAGTGATAAAAATAAAGCTTGTGTACTTTAACTTAAGTACCCTTATAAGCACTGCCAGAAAAAGTATTGTATTGGCAGCTGCATAAGTTCCTCTTTTTTCATGCGACAGATCCCAGAACCCATCGAGCGGATGTGTTGTACAGTAAAGAGCAAACTTAAGCGAATCAAGATATTTTTCAAAGGGGGATAATTCTTTTTTAGCAATTGTTCTCATCATGCTGCTTTCTTTCCCTCCTTTTTCTTCTTAAGACCTTCTTCGTATATAAATACTCCGGATACTGCGATCTCTGCCTTCATCTTATTCACACGTCCGATAGCAAGAGGCACTATCATAAGTATCAGTATCACCGCAACTATATATCCGATATGGTCTTCAACCCATTCTTTTCTGTACTCTTTAAATGCCTTTGAATAATTCTCGTCATCGTACTTTACTTTAAAGTACTTCATGGCTTCCTTATATTTTTCTTCGCGAAGAAGAGATCTTCCTATGCCTATATATGCAAGGTCATAGTTACCGTTGGCATCCATCACCTTGTTCCAATACTCTGCACTCTTTTCGTATTTTCCCTTATCGAATTCGCTTATCGCATTATAAATATTATTTCCAAATTCTGTCGGTACAAATACTGTAAGTGAACAGTCGATCTCATCAAGAACAAGAAGGTCATTTCCTATATGGTCAAGTGCAGATGGCTTTCTGAAGTAACCAGCCATATTTCCATTGCCACCAAAGGCAAATACCATTCTTCCTTGATCGTCATAGCCAAAAAGTCTGCCTCTGTTGTTGTCAGCACAGACATAAATGCCATTGTCAAGTGCGGTAACATCTGCAAAATATGAAGGACCTGTATAGCCGCCGCCATCGCCCCATGTAAGATCACCGATTATCTTATAATCACCATTTCTTACAAGAATATCATCACCCAAAAGGTTAAGTCTTCTTACTGCATCTACCTTGCCATGTAAAAGGTCATCTTCTTGAATGGCACCTGTGCAGCAATAGATAAATCCTTCTTTATCCATGTAGACATTGTCATATTCTGTAGGTACAAATGACTCCATACGGGCTCTCTGCTCTTTTGTAGCAAATTTCTTCCACAGATAATCCTGTATGTTATATGATGCTTTATTTGCACCTACAAAGCCTGAAAATGTTCCGTCTGCCTCATATTTGATAAGACCCTTATTTATACCATCTGCTATGGCATAAACTCTTCCTGCCCCATCTACAGTGATCTTGTCAGGCAAGAATTCCTGATCCTTGTTAAGACTTGAATCATCCGGCATAAGAAACTCTTTAATGAAATTTCCTTCCATATCAAGTTTCAGAATCCTGTTATTGTTCTTATCTGCCACAAACATGTAACCGTCATCAGTTACCTTGACATCTGTAGGGTTGTTGAAAGTATCAGCTCCATCTGAACCTTTTACCGTTTCATATATATTTTTAAGTTCAAATACATCTTTTGCCGTTCTTTCAAGTTCCACTATCCTGTTGTTACCAGTATCACATATAAATACACTTGAGTCTTTCACATAAAGACCCTTGGGAGCACTAAATTTCTTATCAAGTCCAAGTTCCTTTGAAGTAACTACTCTTGCTACAGAATACACATCCGGACTTTTCTGTATTTCTCCCCAATAATCGTAATTGTATGTGTAACTTCCGTCAGCGGCTGTCGCCGGTACAGCTTGCAGGAGAAAAAATACTGCTGCAAAAGCCGCCATTATTTTACCCTTTGAAAATCTGTATTTTTTTCTCATCTCAATCAATCCTTCAATCCTGATGAAGCCATAGTTTCAAGTATCTGGCTCTGTGAAAGTATGAAGATCGCAATAGGCACAATCATAAGTACGACAAGAACGGCTGCCCCCTGACCTGTTCTTGCAATACCGCCAGCCTGAATCTGACTCATGGCATATGGAAGCATTTTTTTCTGTTCAGAATAAATAACTGTTGATGCTCTGTTATTCCATAATGCCTGAACAGAGAAAATAATAAGTGTAAGCCATGCCGGCTTTACATTTGGCATTACTATCCTATGGAAAATAGTCCATTCGCTTGCACCATCTATCTTACCTGCCTCAATAAGAGAAGAAGGAATTCCTTCCATAAACTGCTTCATGAGGAAAAGCCCCATCGGTGATGCAAATGCAGGAATAATAATTGCAAGGTAACTGTCTATCCAGCCAAGTTTGCTTAAGATAAGATAGTTAGGAATCTGGGTTACATAACCTGTAAACATCATGGCTACTGTAACCATTTTGAAGAAACTCTTCTTACCTGGAAATTCATACTTTGCAAGTACGAAGGCGCCCATTGAAGCGATAAGAAGGTGTCCCGCTGTTCCTACAAATGTGATCAGCACAGTGTTAAAAAGGTATCTTGAAAATGTTACCCATGATTTTCCAAGTGTTACAAAAAGATCCGAAAAATTATCTGTTGTAGGGTGCTTTGCAAGTATTGTCGGCGGAAACCTGTAAAGCTCATCCAAAGGCTTCAATGCAGATCCTACTGCATAAACCAGTGGAAGTACCATTATCATAGCTATAAGAGCAAGAAAGAAATATAAGATGACATCCCCATATATCGATCTGTTCGGTTTCCTTCTCTTAATAAGTTTTTTTCTATAAACTGCTTCAGAAACATTGCCTGAAGGAATCGCTTTTGCTAAAGACATTTCTATTACCTTCCCCTGATGCTTATATATCACAGGGAACTGTATTTAAAACTGTTCCCTGTGAACTTTTCCTGTTTGATCTCACGTTCCGACTCTGTTTAAGAGTGACTGTATAAACTTATTGCATACAATCATGATAAGGAAAAGAATCGTTGCTATCGCACACGCATAACCCATTTCAAACCTTGTAAAACCATAGTCAAAAAGGTGAGTCACGATCGTTCTTGCAGCATAATCAGTAGAAGGATAACCACATAGTGTCATGGTTACATCGCAGACTGAGAATGCCTGAGTTATACTCATTACTGCACCGAACATAAGCATTGGCTTCATATTCGGAAGTGTTATGAACCAGAGTTCCTGCCATCTCGACTTTACTCCATCCATATAACCTGCTTCGTACTGTGATTTGTCGACACCCTGAAGACCGGCAACAAATGAGAGGAAACCCGTTCCAAGACTCATCCAGAGTATGACAAGCATACAGATTGGAAGCATATATTTAGGATCTGTAAGCCAAAGGATTGGTTTATCGAGCACTCCGATGTTCATAAGAAATGCATTTGCATATCCATAAGCATCTCCTCTAAAGAATACAGAGAAGATAACATAACAGTTACCTGCAATAGACGGAGCATAAAAAACAACCACCGCTATAGTTCTCACCCATCTTGGAAGCTCATTTATAAGCCATGCAAACAGGAATGACATTATGTAGCCTAAAGGGCCCGTAACAATCGCTAAAAGAAGTGTATTCTTTATTGATGTAAGAAAAATATCATCCTGCAGGAAAAGAGCCATGTAATTCTGCAATCCGATAAATCTTGGTTTCTCCAGTATGTTGTAATAAGTAAAGCTGAAGAAGATTGAAATTACTACCGGTGCTACATAAAACAGCGTGAATAATATTGCATATGGTGCTAAAAAAAGATAACAGTTCTTTGACTTTTTCATCTTCTTCATAGCAACTGCCATGTCATATTTTTTCACTTTTGCATAATCTTTAAAAAAATGCTTTATATCTTCCACCTTTTCTCCTGCTTTATGGCCGGCTTCTTTTTCGCCGGTCGTGATAATTCCTTTATGATTGATATCCATTTCGCTCTCTCTATCTCTGTGCCACCGGCAGACCAAACTCTTTACGTTTCTTTGTGAGCTCGTCATTTATAAGAATCGAGTAATCAATGATTGCTTCTCTTGTATCAGCCTTCTCATTGATAACCTTACGACAGGCATTGGCAAGATGTCTACCTGTATAATAACCGCCAGGAACTTCAGGAATACCCTGTGTGTGATCCCACTGCTCATCAAGTATCTTGATATCCTCATAACTCCAGGACAGCTGCTTAAAGGCATCCCTGTTTGCAGTAGCATATCTGGCTGAAGCACCAAGCAGTGCTTCTATCTCACGTCCGAAACGAACCTGAGTATCTGCATTTGCCCACCACTTCATGAATTCCCATGAATTCTGCTTTACCTTTTCATTGTCAGTCTTTATCATCATGGTAGCATTACCTGTGATAAAATCTGTCCTGTCGATTGTTCCATCTTCTTTTTTCGTTCCCGGAATAAGAGTAAAGTCCCAAAGGCCTCTTATCTCAGGTGCCGAAACAACAAGTGTGTTATAGGTTGAATAAGGACTTATACCTATCGGCATCTCACCTGAACGAAATCTTGATACAAAATCATAGAATGTCGGGAAGCCGTAGTCGTTAAAATACTTCAGATAAGAATCAAATGCTTCTACTGCTGATTCTTCATTTACAGCAGTCTTTGTGCCTTCCTTGTTATACATTTCTCCACCGTGCTGATAAAGAAGTGTAAAATACATTGAAAGATCCGGCGCATTTGATGCAACTGCTGTAGAAGCCACACCTGATGTATTTGAACCTGCAGCTGACGGTATACCGACTGAAAGGTTGTTACCCTGAATAGTAGGAAGTTCATTTATAAGATCATCCCATGTTTCAGGAACCTTAAGTCCAAGTTCGTCAAGTACATCCTTCCTGTAGAAGAGAACATTGAATGTCTGCTGTTCAGGAACTGCATATATCTTGTCGCCCAACTTATACTGACGATATGAACTCTCCGAATAATGTGAAAGCACATCCTGCCAGCCATCAAACTGGGTGATATCTTCCGCTGCATTCCTAAGTGCATAATTTACAGGCTGATCAGCTCCTACTGAAAGAACTACATTTGGTCCTCTTCCTGCGATAACTGCATTAAGAAGAGCGCCTGCTTCAACGACCTCAACATTTACCTTAACTTTGCTGTTAGGCGTAAAATCATCGTCGATCATTGATTTTAAGATAGTACCCTGATCACGACCTGTCAGTACCCATACCTTTACGATATCATCTGTCTTTTCGTCGTATACATCTCCGACTGAATTATAATCAGTTGTAAATGATGCTGCGAAAGAAGCAATCTCATGAGTCAGATTCTTTACAAAATTTGTCTTATCCTTTGGTACTTTTACATCTACACCGGAAACAGTTATGTAATCAATATCAAGCTTTGTCTCGCTCATATTTAACGAAGCTGTTCCAAGTGCTGTGATATTGTCCTTGAATGTTGTAAATTCAACTGAAATCTTGTCAGGCTTTTCTACAAAACGTTCAAGCTGTTTTGCAAGAGTCTGTGCAGCTGCTATGTTGCCTTCCTTTTGTCCGGTATAGGAAACTGCATCATCTACGATCTTGTAAAGTCTCTTCGACTCAAGATCCATAGCTTCAATCACTTCAGGATAATTTATATCTATCTTGTAATCTCTGTACTTATCAGGATTTGCTCCTGTATAAACAAGGATCTTTCTGTAGATCTGGTTTAATCTGAATGTCGAATCCTCGATTGATTCAAGGATAGGACCAAGATCTCCAAGTACAGCTTCAAGCCTTATAGTATGCTTCCCTTTTGTAAGGTAGATATTATAAGGATCACCCTTGTCATCTCCCAGTGTCTTGCATGTCCAGTCATTCTTGTAATCAAAGGAAACATTCTGCAGTTCCTTAAAAGGAACCTTGCCGTCTATGTAAACACATCTGTTTGATACAGAACCTCTCTGGTAATTCTGACGTCCCTTGATGGTTATGTTGTAAGCTCCATCTGAAGGCACTTCAAAATCCCATTCAATCCACTGACCAGCTTTTCTCCAAGATTCACCACCTGTATAATTTAGAACTGTGGTGGTCACACTGGATGGCTGTGTAGTCGGTGAAGACCTGTCATACTTAGCATAAAGTGAAGATTCACTTCTGAATGTTGAATCTTCTCCCTGTACCTTCTGAATAAAGTTTTTGGAAGCATCATCACCTGTGACATTGCCTGCCACCTTACTGTATTCTTCATAAGAAGGAAGCTTTTCTATAGGCTTTACCTGAAGTTTTTTGATTGCTACAGGTTCATTGGCAGCTTCAAGACTTAATGTATGATTTCCTTTTGTAAAATAGAAATAATACGGCTCTTCGCTGTAACCCATATCATCTTTAAAAGTGGATGCCTGCCATTCTATTACTTCTTTCTGTCTTGGTCTTATTTCGTTGCCCTGATTATCAACTTTAGGCTTTCCGTCGTCAGTCCAGACTCTTGTAAAAGAAATATTTCTTGCTTTGTCAAAAGGAATCGCACCATCTATATATACTGTTCTTTCTGCTGCTACACCTCTTGATTCAGGTATGCAATATTCCATGTAAAGTTCATAAAAGCCTTCCTCAGGAATATCTACATTAAAAGTAGCTCTGGATTCAGTATCTGTAAAAAGTGACTTACCTTCTCCCTCAAAGTTATCTTTAACCTCGATCTTGCCTTTTCCTTCAGACTTATATGAAAAAAGATCCACATCTATGACCTTATCAGGATAGGCAGCTCCTTCATGACTGCCTATATATCCTGTGTAGGTGCCACTTCTTGTAGCCCCAGTCACATCCTGCGTCAGATCACAGCCTTCATATTTTTCATGATAGTCTGCTGGCTTCTGCATTGAAAGTCCTGCGCACACCCCAACGACGCCGGCAAGTGCCAATGCAAATACACCCGCCTTTTTGATTCCCTTAATATCTTTCATGTTTATAATATATATCCATTTCAAGTTTTCTTCTTATCAAAATTCGCTATCAATTTTTCAAATCTTGCTCTACTGAAATTCATTATTTGTTTTTTATGAAACAGAGCTTGTCTAGATTATCATAATTTTTCCTAAAGAAATATCAGATTTATGCTGTAAACTTCATCTGCATGACATAAACTTATTAGTTTTTGATTATTAACCTTAAAAGTTTGTTATTTTATCAGATTCAAGCATTTTGAACGCAAAAAAATCCCTATATTAAACAGCAAAAATTTGCATTTAATATAGGGTAAATACATTTAATCTTTAGAAATCACACTTCCAATCTCAGAAATATTTGCAAATGGACCCGGAAGATTTCCCTCTTTTCTTTCACTTCCTATTATATCTTTATCGAATATAATATCTGTTCCGTCCGGACTTTCATATCTCTGTTCAGGTTCAAATGCGAAACCAAGCTTATCTGTGTCTACAAGCTCATCCTTTAAAAGTGTCTTTGAAAGGATATCAGCAAGATTTCCTTCAAGATGCCAGCCTTTTTCATCTTTTTTTATTCTTATGTCTGCTTTCACATCTGAAATCTCATAATTTAGTTCCTTGTCACAAGGCTTTGCCCCGTTTACAAAAAGATTTCCACCTGTCCATACTGGAAGATGCATGTAGTATCTGTCGCTTGGTGCAGAGCCCATTCCGCAGTAACCTTCAAATTCCTTATCCCATTCTTCAAAAGTAGGATATCCGTCAAATGGCCATGTTCCTGCGACCACATTGTCATCATCCCAGCCACCGCCTTGGTTGGTGTTTGATTCCATTCTTTCTTTAAGAGCCTTTCTAAGTCTTCCTTGTACAAAAATATTGTTATAGAACCTGTCATCTCCGTGAAGGAAGGTCATGAAGCCTGCAACCTCTGTTCTGTGCTGTACATGATATGGCGTATATCTTGCGGATTTAAGTGTTCTCGAACCATTATCAGTACCAATCCCGACTGCTGTAAGTGCACCGCAGATAAGGTTATGCACAAGTGCGATACCCTGAGAGCACATTTTAACAGAGCGGTCTGAAAGAAAGATATTGTTATCAAGAAGCGTAGGTCCGTGTGATACTTCGATAAATATATCTTCCCCGTTTCCTGAAAATTCCTCAGGTGCAGGATTTTCAGGGAGATTTGGCAGAGTATTGTCATGGAAAAGGTTTCCTGTGACTCTGGTGCCCTGTGCCTGCCAGTCAAGCCAGATACCTCTTGTACAGTGATGGATGTGGTTGTGTCTGTAGATAACGTCGATAGCCGCATGCATCTTGATACCGCCGATCTCGGCACCTGCAAGATTCTGCTTGTTGTTGATATGATGAATATGATTATCTTCTATTAAAGAGAATACTCCGCCAAGGTGTCCTACAATACCTGTCTGACCACAATCATGGATATTACATCTTCTAACGATGTGGCTTCCGACACTCTCCTTGCTCCAGCCTTCGCGCTGTGCCTGAAGTATGCAGTCACGTTCTGTCTGAGTTCCGTCCTTGTACTTTTCATACAGCCACTTGTTATCGTTTCCAGCCTGACGATATTTGCCAAGTGAGATGCCGGAGCATTTTGACTCATAAATCTCACAATCCTCTATTATCCAACCCTTTGACCAGTGCGGTCCTATCATACCTTCCTGAAAAGCTGTAGGAGGTGCCCACTGGGTTGCTGCCTGTGATACCGTAAAGCCTGAAAAAGTAATGTATCCGACACCTGTTGTCTGAGGGAAGAAGCAGGCTTTCCTTGCACTTATCTCAACATTTTCCGTATTAGGGTCTTTCCCCTGGAAGTTTGCTGTAAAGATTGTTCTATTGTTTTCTGTATCCTGCTCACAATACCATGTATAAACTGTAAAATCAGGATCCCATGAAGCCTTGTTTCTTTCCGGTTTAAATACCTTTTCAAGGTCTGTTACCTCATACATACTCTTTCCGTTAAGATAGACATCACCTCTGTGTGCAATAAAAGTTGCGATAAACCAGTCGCCCGATACAAGGTTTGTATAAGGGTTGAAATCTCCAAAAAGATCATTGTCAACATAAGCCTTCCATACATTTTCATGTCCCGAATCTTTTACCCAGCCTTTTAATTCTTCAGCACCGGAAATATGTGCTGCGAGCTTTTTGCTTGACCTGTAGATTATCCTCTTATCAGGTCTTCCTGCATGTACAGGATGTACATTTTCCCTGTAGATACCGGGTGCGACTATTACCTCATCACCAGGGAGTGCAATATCTGCCGCTTCCTGAATCCTTACAAAAGGCTTTTCCTTTGAGCCGTCTCCGCCCCTTTTTGCATTTACATCAACATAAAACTTCATTTTTTCCTCACATTTCCAAGACATCACCTTAAATGTCTTAATCAATAGATTTTTCTTCCTTTTTCGTCGGGAATACCCGTCTTTCTATAAAAATATGAATTTACCTGATCACGCCATTCTCTTGCATTATTAAGCTGTCGGTCAAATCTCTCACTTATCCTTTCAACAGCGTCACAAGGGAGTCTGTCCTTTATCCTGTTGAAATGCTCTATCATCCTGCATACATCCTCATACCCTTCAAAGTGAGTATCGTAAATATGCTGTAAAAGAGTCTTGCCGCTTCTAAGTCTGTAATTATATCTTAACCTGTGGAAAAAGAGGATAAGTTCCTCAGGACACCTTCCAAGATCATTATAGATATCTTCATTTTTCTTGTAGTACTGCCCTGTAAAGCCTGTTCCCTTATCTGTCCTGTCCACACCGATAGCATTATTATCAGCCCTGTGGTATGTTCCCCATCTGTCATATTCATAACCATCCACGGACGGCCCATAATGAGTTGCAGGTGTAACCATCCAGCCTATTCCCAAAGGACTTGTATACTTTTCATAAACTTCCCTGCTGTTCATAAGAATATTTACTATAGTCTCTATGACCTCCCTGTCCCTGCCGTAGGTCATAACAGTCCATTCTCTTGCTATCTCCTCAGCCGAAAGTTCAGTGTCAAATGCAAGTCTTCCAAAACCGTAGAGGTTGGCTGCTGCAAGGTCGTTGCCTGTCCAGTTTGCATCATTTCCGGTATTTGCCACTGCGGTGATACCACCATACTTTCTTCCAAATGTCCTTCCAGCGACAATTTCCTTAATGTGGTCTCTTTCCTCGCCGTTTCCGGTAGAAAATTCAAGCACTTCCTTGAACATAGGTATCAGATAGCATACATCTATCTGCTGCCCTGTGTATTCCTGTGCTATCTGAACTTCAAGCATCTGATTTGTCTTCTTCAAGCCGCCAAGCAGCGGTGATACAGGCTCCCTTATCTGGAAGTCCATAGGTCCGTTCTTTATCTGAAGGATAACATTTTCTTCATAATCCCCATCAGTATTTATGAAATTATCATAAGAGGCTCTTGCTCTGTCTGTCTTTGTATCGCGCCAGTCTTGCGTGCAGTTATACACAAAGCAGCGCCATATTATGATCCCTCCGTATGGCTTTATGGCTCTTGCAAGCATATTGGCTCCTTCTGCCTGAGTCCTGCCATAAGTAAAGGGCCCCGGTCTTCCTTCGCTGTCTGCCTTTACAAGAAAACCTCCAAAATCCGGTATCTTTTTGTAGATTTCCCGTATTTTGTCCTCCCACCACTTTATCACGCCTTCATCAAGCGGATCGCAGCTATCAAGTCCGCCAAGTTCTATAGGCGATGCAAAATTAAGTGAAAGAAAAAGCTTTATTCCGTATGATGCAAAGATATCCGATAATTCCTTTACCTTATCAAGATACCTGTCAGTAATAAGATATGAGGCATCTCCCCGCACATTTACATTGTTTATACACGAAGCATTTATTCCGACAGAGGCAAGCAGTCTTGCATACTCCCTTGTCCTGTCATTTATTATTATTCTTCCATTTTCAAAAAAGAATGAATTTCCCGAATATCCTCTTTCTATATCTCCGGTCATATTGTCCCAGTGATCAAGCATTCTGAAAGGGTTTGAAGGGCATTCATCACCACAGGAATTTTCCGGCTCAAATCCAAGAGCTATTCTTCTTAAAAGCTCAAATACCCCATAAAGAATACCGTTTTCATCCTCGGCGATTATCAAAAGATCTTTGCCTGCTATTGTTATCCTATACCCTTCTCTTCCGGTCAGTTCTTCTTTTTTTGTTAAAATGATATGGCCAGTCTTTACTTCGTCTTCACCTGTTTTTTCCTCAGATGTACTCAATTTTATATCTATGCAAAGAAGTTCTCTGAAACCTCTTATAAGTTCTTTTACAGCATTATCTATAATGGGCGTTTTGTCAAACCCCTTCAATATGATTCCCCTTGCAAATGAAGAAAAGCCCTTATCCTCCACCCTCTTATAGTCAAGCCAGAGCTTGCTGTAACCGCTCATTTTTCATACCTTACCGCAGGCATTGTGGCTGCCGGTGTCGTGCCTGCTGCGTCACCGGTGAAAATCTGAGCTTCTTTTTCAGACTTTCTTATTTTCAGTATCATTTTTATGACTAAAATTGCATATTTATGACATACATAATTCGTAAAACTTGTAAAGCCGTAATTTCGGTGATATAATCATGACTACCACTGCTGTTTGTCACACAAAGGAAGGTGCTATATGTCAGATCTTTATAACCCTAATGATCAGTCCGACCAGTTCCATCCAAATCTTCACGGCATACATGAAGATGTCGAATATCCTCTTATCCGAGGTATCAGACTTTATCACAACCGAAACAAACTTCGTTTTGAGGCTCACTGGCACACAGCCTGCGAGATTCTCTACCCTATTGATAATTCCTACACTGTTTTTATACAGAACGAAACTATAACAGTTAAGCCGGGTGACATTTTTATAGTTGCTCCCGGTACGATTCACGCATACGAACCTCCGGCAAGCGGAGAGAGGATCTTCATCCTTTTTGACACCGACATCCTTGCGCCGGTAACAGGTATGCGCTCCCTGCTCTACTCACTGCAGCCATATCTTCATATTGCCGCAGATGCTTTTCCTCTTCTCAATGAAAAGTCAAGAGAAAATCTTGACACTATAATAAAGGAATACGATACCAATTCACCTTATGCCGAGGCAGCCATATGGAGTCGTATCCTTGACATGCTTGCCACCATAGGCCGTACAAATGTTTACAGAGCATCTCATACAAAGCTGTTCTTACAAAATGCAAAGCAGGAACACGTAGCAAGACTGATGGAAGTCTGTAACTACATCACAGACCACATAGAAGAAAACATCGATATGGATCAACTTGCCAGCATAGCAGGATTTTCAAAATTCCATTTTTCAAGGATCTTCAAAGAATTTACCGGCAGCTCTGTGCACGACTATCTGACAGCCCAGAGACTTGCCCTTGCGGAAAAGCTTCTTTCAACCTCCAGCATCCCTATTGCTGATGTTGCCATGCAGTCAGGCTTCGGTTCCATTTCAACCTTCACAAGGCTTTTCAAAGAAAAGTGGAACATGACTCCTACCGCCTATCAGTCAATGGCATGCAAAAACGAAGACTGCAGACTTGACTGACTATATACAGTTATAAACTTGTCTGTCCAATTCTTCTAACAAAAAATTGCTATTAAAAGAGTAAATCTTGCGATTATTGCAATCTTACAGAAATACAGCACAATAATAAATCGCAATATTTACTCTTTTTTGTGCTCTTTTTTAGATGAACTTTTCTTTTTATCAATGTATCCTGTAATCTGTAATAAATCACAAACACAATTATCGGTGCCGCGGCAGGCACGACATCGATAGACACCATGCCTGCGGCAAGGCACAATATATGAAATCCATACATTTACCAAGGCTTATAAGCGATGGGATGATAGTCCAGAGGGACAAAAAGCTTCATATATACGGATGGGTCACAGAAAATATCCCTGTTAAGGTTTCTGTGATCAAGGTTGAGGTTAAAAAAAGAACAAACCTGCAGACTGTAGATGCTATTAACTCGGAGATTTCCGTAGAGGGTGACAGATTTTTCTGCACAGACAGAAATATTTCCTTTAGAGACGGTGAAGACCTGAAAGTAAGATTTGATGCCGCTCTCTCCCCTCTTCCTGCAGGCGGTCCTTATATTATTGAAGTAAAGACTGAAAAAGAATGTATAAGAATAAGTGACGTTTACTCCGGCGACCTCTATTCTCTTGCCGGTCAGTCAAACATAGAGCTTCCAATGAACAGAGTTCTTGAAACATACCCAGAGGAAGCCATGACAGAAGACCCGCTTTTAAGGGTATTCAAGGTTACTGAATGCGGTAACTTCCATGCCCCGTTAAGAGACCACAGGACCGGTATATGGAAGAAAACAACAAAAGAAAATCTGCAAAACTTTACTGCACTTGGCTATTTCTTTGCAAAAAGTCTCAGAGAAAAAAAAGACATTCCTGTAGGCATAATAGATACTACACTTGGCGGCTCCACGCTTGAAGCATGGATGAGTAAGGAAATGCTCGCCTCCTTCCCTCACCACCTGATAACTGCAGAAAAATACGCCGACGATGATTTTATAAAAGGACAGTTAAAAAAGAACGCAGAAAATGCCTCTGAATGGGATAGCAAGGAGCGCGCGGCAGACAAGGGGCTTTCCGAAAACTGGATGAGTTCTGATACAGATACCAAAGACTGGGATACGCTTACCATGCCTGTTTTCTTCAAGGATATTCCTGAATTAAAGGGCTTTATCGGCTGCATCTGGCTAAAGAAACATTTCAACCTGACAGATTCCCTTAAAGGAAAAAATGTTCACTTATATCTTGGAACAATGACAGACGCGGACACTGTCTATATAAATGGTACAGAAGTCGGCAGAACCTTTTACAAGTACCCTCCAAGACGCTACGCTGTTCCGGAAGGACTTCTTCGTGAAGGTGAAAATGAGATAACGATAAGGCTCAGCGTACAGAGCGGATGCGGTCTTATCACTCCCGGAAAGGTTTATGCCCTCTTTACAGGCGACCCTGTAAGAAAAACAGACGGATTTAAAGAAAGCATTGAGGGTATTTCTGATGTCACAGACCTTACAGGTGAATGGAAATACAGGATCGGCTGTAAAATGTCTCATGTAGGACCTACAGACTTTGTAAACTGGAAGCCTACCGCTTTATTCAACGGAATGCTCTCTCCTTGCACCGAAATTCCTGTAAAGGGCTTTGTCTGGTATCAGGGTGAGTCAAATACGGGAAGATGCGGCGAATACAAGGCTCTGTTTGAAAGCTTCGAAAATGGTTTGAGAAAACTTTGGAAGGAGGATACTTTACCTGTATTTTTCATTAAACTTCCTGAATTTGACAACTCTAATTATGAGCCTGATGAATCCTATGTAAAAAAGCACGACTGGGAAGATATGCAGAAGGTGCAGGAAAAATGTGCTCTTCTTCCTTACACATATATGATTGAAAGCGTTGGAACAGGCGAGATAAATGACCTTCATCCTCAGAGAAAAAAACCTCTCGGAGAGGCGCTTGCCATGAAAGTCACCAGTTTACATTAAAAACATATGAAACAAAATATATTTACTCCACTGATCGTTTTTATTTCCGTAGCAGCTATATTGGCAGCTTCCTGCGGGATAAAAAATGATGACACAGAAAATAAAAATGTCAGCACTGATACAAGCATTGCAAGTCCTGCCATGATAGAAACCTGCAGAAAAGAGACAGATATGAAAGGAAAAGACACAATGAATTTCGAAGAAGTATTTAAAAACATAACTCCTGCTCCTTGCTATAAGGAGCTTTCAGACAACAATCCTCTTATTGCCCAGCATTTCGGAGCCGACCCTTATGCAATGGAATATGACGGCAGACTCTACATTTACATGACTGCTGATGCCTTCGAACATGAGGGCGACGGCTCTGTAAAAGAAAATACCTACGGTTCCATAAAAAGCATTTATGTCATTTCAACCGAAGACATGATAAATTTCACAGACCATGGAAAGATTATGGTCGCAGGCAAAACTGGAGCCGCAAAATGGGCTCATAATTCATGGGCTCCTGCTGCCGCATGGAAAGAAATAAACGGCAAACCAAAGTTCTTCCTTTATTTTGCAGATAATGGCGGCGGCATCGGCGTGCTTTCTGCTGATTCCCCTGTAGGTCCTTTCAAGGACGAATTAGGTCATGCCCTCGTTACAAGAGAAACTCCTAACTGCGCCGATATCGTCTGGCTTTTTGACCCTGCTGTGCTTATGGACGGGGATGATGCCTATATTTATTTTGGCGGCGGTGTACCTGAAGGAAAAGCAGACGCACCAAAAACTGCAAGAGGGTGCAAACTTGGCAGTGATATGATGAGCCTTGAAGGAGAACCTGTTGCCATAGATGCCCCTTACCTTTTCGAGGATTCAGGCATCCACAAGTTCAAAGATAAATATTATTACACTTACTGCAGCAATTTCAGCGTAGATGATGCAGGCAGAGAAAAATACGGCTTCGATAATGGTGAGATAATCTCACTTGAAAGCAAGTCCCCTCTCGGTCCTTTCAAATTCAAGGAGCGTATTTTAAAGAACCCTGGTGTTTATTGGGGACTTTCCGGCAACAACCATCACTGTGTATTCCAGTACAAGGATAAATGGTACATAACCTACCATTCAAGGCTTCTTGAAAAAAACATGGGAATCGAAAAGGGATACCGCTGCACTCACATAGACGAGTTTGAAATGGGTGAAGACGGAACCATAGGTCTTATAAAGCAGAGTAGAGCAGACAGAAAACAACTTGTCAGCATAGACCCTTACACTGAGATAAATGCGGCTACATTTTCCCATATTGCCGGTGCAGATGTGCTTCCGGCTGATGAAGAAAGTAAAAAAAATGGTTCCGGCACAATGAAGCTTACAAAGATATCAGATGGTGCCTTTGTAAGATTAAGCGGTGTAGATTTTGGAAATGACGGTGCCACAAAGCTTACCGTAAAGGCTAATGCAAACGGCAAGACCGGCGCGATCCGCATTACAGAAGATGAACCTTCCGGCAAGGTACTTGGCTATATCGGTATCTCACAGGGTGAGGGAAATGGCCCTGCTATTCTTAATACTGCCTTAAACGAAAAGCTTACCGGCACGCACAACATCTGCTTTAGCTTTGCCGGCGGAGGCTACGATATCCTTTCATGGAAATTTGATAAATAAACTATAGGCTTCAAGCCACCACAAACAAAAAGCAGGTTGAAATGAACCTTTAGGAACATTTCAACCTGTTCTTTTTATATCAACGATCTACATGGAAAGCTTTCTTTCCCATAAATTTTGCTGAAGTGCCAAGATTTTCCTCAATTCTAAGGAGCTGATTGTACTTGGCAACTCTTTCTGAACGGCTTGGAGCGCCGGTCTTGATCTGGTTTGTATTAAGAGCTACTGCAAGATCAGCTATCGTTGTATCTGCTGTCTCGCCTGAACGGTGTGAAGAAATAGCTGTATAGCCTGCATCATGAGCCATCTTGATAGCTTCAAGAGTCTCTGAAACAGAACCGATCTGGTTAAGCTTGATAAGGATTGAATTAGCGCAGCCCATTTCAATACCCTTGGCAAGTCTTTCTGTATTTGTAACAAAGAGGTCATCGCCAACAAGCTGAACCTTCTTGCCAAGACGGGCTGTCATCTTCTGCCAGCCTTCCCAGTCTTCTTCATCAAGACCATCTTCGATAGAGATGATAGGATACTTGTCGATAAGCTTCTCCCAATGATCGATAAGCTCATCTGTAGTAAAGTCTCTGCCTGACTTTGGCTGATGATAGAAGCCCTTGCCTTTTTCACTCTTCCACTCACTTGAAGCGGCATCCATAGCGATCATGAAGTCCTTACCAGGTTCATATCCTGCATCCTTTATTGCTTGAAGGATCATCTCGATCGTTTCTTCGTCAGATGAAAGGTCTGGTGCAAACCCGCCCTCATCACCTACTGATGTAGCAAGTCCCTTTGACTTAAGAAGTTTCTGAAGAGCATGGAAAACTTCTGCACACCATCTTAAGCATTCCTTGAATGAAGGAGCGCCAACCGGCATGATCATGAATTCCTGTGTATCAACAGTATTGGTAGCATGTGCACCACCATTTAAAATGTTCATCATAGGTACAGGAAGATTAGTTCCCTGTACGCCGCCAAGGAATCTATAAAGAGGAATATCAAGACTTGTAGCTGCTGCACGTGCTGCTGCGATAGAAACAGCAAGGATAGCATTGGCACCAAGCTTACTCTTATCCTTTGTTCCGTCAGCTTTAAGCATAGCTCCATCTACAGCATAGGTATCCGAAGCGTCAAGACCAACAAGCACGTCATTTATAACTGTATTGATATTCTCTACAGCCTTTGTAACGCCCTTTCCAAGATATCTTGCCTTATCTCCATCTCTAAGCTCGAGTGCCTCAAATTCACCTGTTGAAGCGCCGCTTGGAGCGGTACCTCTTCCTATTGTTCCATCTGCAAGATAAACTTCAGCTTCCACAGTAGGATTTCCTCTTGAATCAAGGATCTCACGGCCGACTACTTTTTCAATCTCAAGATATTCCATTTGTTTGCCTCCACTTTACCGCCCTCGCACACGTACTTCTTTGGCTGGCGGTTATCTTTACTATAGTTTCATAAGCCGTCATTCTTTAAGATGGCTTACACTCACATTGTTAGTTTAAACTAACCGGGTAGGAATGTCAATAAAAAAAATGGATTTCACTGTTTTGCAATGAAATCCATTTTGTTTATTTATTTGTTATTATTCATTTTGTTTACATAAGTATTAAGTTCTTTGACAACTCCTGTAATCTTTCCTGTTGAAGAAACGCATTTACCAACAGAATTGCCAAGTAATTCCATCTTTTGTGATGTAAGTTCGGCGCTTTCCGAGTTACTTTCAGCATATTCTGAAAGTTTTCCGACAGCATCAGAAATGATCTCCTTCTGCTTATCAAGCCCCTTTGTTTCCTCACTTATCTTTGTGGAAGCCTCTGAAACCTGATTGATCTGCCCTACAAGAGCCGTATATACATCTTTTGTCTGCGCAAGCTTCTCACTCTGCTTTGCAAGAGAATCTGCAACCGTCTGTGTGATTTCCATGCTGCTATGTGAGTTGCTTATAAGAATATTTACTTTTTCAGTAATAGCCTCCGCAGAACCCTTTGACTGATCTGCAAGCTGTCTTATCTCCTCGGCAACAACAGCAAAACCCTTTCCAGCCTCGCCTGCCCTTGCAGCCTCGATACTTGCATTAAGAGCAAGAAGATTGGTCTGGCTTGCAATACTTGTTATGATCTCCGTTGCTGCCTGGATACTCTCAACACTTTCATTGGTCTTTGTAGTCTGGATGCGGACATTTTCAACCTCATCCATATTCTTTTCATTCATCTTAAGAAGCTCAGCCATATTTCTATTTGCTTCTTCGCTGCTCTTATCAAGCTCATTGCCACCCTTTTCAAGTAGCTCAACATTATTTACAATATGATCTATCTCAAGGCTCATATTGTCAATCTTATCTTTCATATCAGATGTATGGCTTGCCTGAGCAACGGTATTATTTATAATTGATTCAACAGCAGCACCAGCTTCGTTAAGAGCATCTTCCATATCATTAAAATCTACTTTGAATTCTTCAGATACACTTGAAAGATCCTCTGCCGACTTGCGAAGTCCATTTACAGTATCACTAAATGCTTCAAGAGTTGCTGTTACCTGGCGCATCGTAGCTCCAATATCATCATCACGCTGCAATATTTTCTCGAACTGAGGAGATCGTTCATACTTAGATTCTTCTCCATTAAGTATCTCTATAACTCTGTCAAAGATTGCTTTCATTGAGAAGAATATACATCCACAGGAAATCACCTGCAAGGCAAGAACCAAAACTACCATTACAACAAAATTCAAAATCCCCACACTATGAAGGGCAAGAATAAGAACTTCCACTACAAAAGCCACAACAAAAAAGCCGAATACAGGACCAAATTTTTTTAGATCTTCAACCTTGAATTTTCCATCCATAAAATTTTCCTCTTCTTATAAGATTTTTGTGTATATGCATCATTATAACATACTTCCTCTCTTTTTACTTAACTTTCTATAAGAAACACAAAGTTTTTTTAGCATTTAGTAACAAAGAGTCGCATCCTTACAGAGCGTTTTATTGATCTATAGGAATTTCCTATAAATCAATAAAGCCCGCCAGTATAAACTGACGGAAAAAAAAATCAGACTGCCTTAAGCGCATTTTCAAGATCTTCTATGATATCATCCACGTTCTCGATACCTACAGAAAGTCTTACAAGATCAGGTGAAACACCGCCGGCGAGAAGTTCTTCATCTGTAAGCTGTCTGTGTGTAGAGCTTGCAGGGTGAAGGATACAGGTATGAGCATCTGCAACATGTGTTGCTATCATTGCAACCTTAAGATGCTTCATAAATTCCTCTGCTGCCTTTCTTCCTCCCTTTACACCAAAAGCGATAACACCACAGCTTCCATTCGGCATATACTTCTTTGCACGCTCATAATACTTACTGCCAGGAAGACCCGGATAATTTATCCATGCAACCTTATCGTTCTTTTCAAGGAACTCTGCAACCTTCATTGCATTTGACACATGTCTGTCCATGCGTACAGCAAGTGATTCAAGTCCAAGGTTAAGCAGGTAGCAGTTCATAGGTGATGGAATAGAGCCAAGATCCCTCATGAGCTGGGCGGTACACTTTGTGATAAATGCACCTTCCTTACCAAACTTCTCTGCATAAGTAATACCATGGTATGAATCATCCGGAGTAGTAAGTCCTGGGAACTTATCCTTGTGAGCCATCCAGTCAAACTTACCGGCATCAACGATCGCACCGCCTACGGTTGCATCATGACCATCCATATACTTGGTGGTTGAATGTGTCACTATATCAGCTCCCCACTCAATAGGTCTGCAGTTTATCGGTGTGGCAAATGTATTATCTATGATAAGCGGAACGCCATGTGCATGAGCTGCCTTCGCAAAACGTTCGATATCAAATACTATAAGTGCAGGATTTGCTATAGTTTCTCCAAAAACTGCCTTTGTATTCGGTTTGAATGCAGCTTCAAGTTCTTCATCCGAGCAGTCAGGATCGACAAAAGTAAAATCAATCCCCATTCTTCTCATTGTTACATTGAAAAGATTGAAGCTTCCACCATAGATTGTTGAAGAAGCAATGACATGGTCTCCTGCTCCTGCAAGATTAAATACAGAATAAAATGATGCAGCCTGACCTGATGAGGTAAGCATTGCAGCGCTGCCCCCTTCAAGAGCAGCAATCTTTGCAGCAACATAATCATTTGTAGGATTTTGAAGTCTTGTATAAAAATATCCGCTTGCTTCAAGGTCAAAGAGCTTGCCCATATCCTCGCTGGTATCATACTTGAATGTGGTGCTCTGCACGATAGGGATCATCCTTGGTTCACCATTCTTTGGTGTATAGCCTGCCTGAATACATTTTGTTTCCTGTTTCATTCTTCTCTCCTTTTTGCCTTTAATGTTTTTTTAATTTTAATAGCTATTATTACACTGTCAAGTTAATATTTCAACCTAAAAGCCTTATAAAAAGGAGTTATTTTTGAAATAACTCCCTTAACTTCGCCTGGGAAGACCCAAAAGTGCCCCTTCTTCTACCATACTTTGAAGCTTGACCGGCTTATATCCGCAGACACAGGCCGCAAGATTTATGTGCCTGCAGCCATCTCCGTAATCTTTTACAACACTGTGATTATGCCCATGAATATTAAGGCACCACTTAAGTCCCTTCACAGACTCATGCGACAGAAGTATCTTTTCCGCTATAAAAAGAGGTCCATCATAAATCTCGTCAAAGTAAGGCATCAACTCTTCCTTATTGTCATGATTGCCCAAAATAAGAATTTTCTTTCCTGCCCTTATATCTCTTACTCTTGCAGGTCTTCCAACATCGCCAAGGCAGACAAAAGTGTCACATGGAAGAATCTCCTCGTTTAATATTTCAACCTGCTCTTCAGCACTTATCCATTTAGGTTTTTCTGCCCTGCAATCTGCATCATCAAAATGAAGGTCTGAAAGAAACCATATATCACCGCTGTCAAGCCAGTTTCTAAAAGGTGGATAAAGAATATCTCTTAACATGCTATTCTCTTATTTCCTCCAGTAAAGAAGCAGCTCTCTCATGCCCTTTTTTTGCAGCATAAGCACACCACTTCCTTGCCTTTGCAAGGTTCTTTTCTCCAAAACTTCCTTTAAAATAAGCTTCCGCAAGGTCTGTTGCGGCTTCAAGATCACCTTTTGCAGCATTATCAATAAGCCTTACCCATTCTTCATTCGCCATAAGACCATGTGCCTTTACCTTCTTTCCTCCGGCTACTTTGCCCGAAGCCATAAGCGCATTAAGATCAACTATATTTTTCAAACTATTACCTCTTTCTCTGTATTCCTAATCTTTGCGAACATTTCTTGTAATTATACTCCCATATCTGCATCTTGTCGATAAAAGAAAAAGAGAGGCTCATACAAAGCCTCTCAAAAACATCATCACTTTCTCTTGTATCCTGTATACATACAGAGAAGCATGCAGATAAGAGCCTCAAAACCAAAGAACTTATGCCATTTCATATTTCATATTCCTCATTTATAAATGCCGCCTTATCCTCAGGAAGTACCTCCGAGAAATATTCATCGACGCCTACCTTCTTTGAAACAACCTTCGCTATACGGTCGCTGTCTCCGGTCATCATAACGATCTTGTCAAAGCCTGCCTTATGGAGCATTTCAACCGTCTTTGCCGCATCTTCTCTTAAAGGATCTTCTATCATTATAACGCCTGTAAGCACACCATTCTCAGCCATATATAAGAAGCCTGCCTGTCAGTTCAAATTCAAGAAGGGCTCTTAGGAAAAAAGCATTTTCACCAATTTCACTTTTATCACAATAAAAAATATCCCTGCATAAAGCCTTCACAGTTTCATTTGCCCTTGCAAAAAGCACCCTGTCCGCCTCTTTTATTCTCTTTACAAGCTCATTCGGGTTGAAATACCTGTCTGCCCGTACCCTGTCAATATCAATAACAAACTCTATGCCATGATACTGACCGGATGGATAGAAAAATCTGTTCTGATTGCTGTAACCGCAGTCTACTGCCACCTCTCCGCCGATCAGATATATCTCAGTTCCATCCGACATGGAAAGCTCGCACCTTCCCTCTATACATATATTTACAAGAAGAAGCTCGCCTTTCTCATGTTTTTCCTTGGTTTCTTCATCATGGGAAGGTAAAAGTTCCTTTTCATTGATGTCATTTATAAATAACGTACACCCGTCCACTACAGGGAAAGCTTCTATTCTTGACTTATCAGTTTTAAATATTATCATAGATCCACCTGCCAAAATTATCGTGTCTTTCCTGCAATTTCAAGGATTTTTTCTTTTGAAAATGTCTTATTGCTGCCAACTATCGCATAAGAAAATCCTCCCTTTGTCCATGTTGCAGTAGACCACTTGCCCTTATTTCCTTTTAAAGTAACTTTCTTGCCATCTGTCGTAACTTTTTCAATATTCTCATAACTATTGTAGTCACCGCTCACATCACTGTTTCCGTTAGCTTTTATCACATAATATCCTATGTTGTCCTTGTCATCTTTATATACAGCCTGTATTTCAAGATTTTCTCTATATAAATAACTTACTTTCTCATACCCCTTTTCTGCCTGCGAAAGACTAAATTCAAAACCTGCCTTGTCACATGCTTCTTTAAGGTCATCTGTCTCCTCTGGTGTCACCGCCATCACCATATCATTTGGTGCCGATTCTTTTATTGCCGTACCTTCATTACTGGTCACACCCTCATTTGGTGCTGATTCCTTTATTGATGCACCTTCATTATAAAGCTCGCCCTCACTCGTAACTTCAGTAATATTGCCATCCTGTATATACGAATTTCTGATAACAGGGGTCGCAACAAGGAGAAGTAAAAAAACGGCGGCAAGAGTCCCAATACTCACCCATACATTTCTTATGACCTTAGGTTTCCTGTTTGCCTCCTTGATATACTTTTCATCTATATTTCCGATGGCAGCTAAAAGTTCATACGAAGAAAGTTTCTTTTTATCCATAATAGTAGCCCTCCCTTTCAAGACGTTCTCTAAGCTTATCTCTGGTTCTCTTTAAGCTCATTTTAACCCTGCTTTCACTGCTCTTATAAAACTTTGCCACTTCACTCACTGTTTCTCCGTAAAAATATCTTCTCACAAAAAAGTTTCTGTCATTTTCCTTTATTTTACCAAGAAAAGAATTAAGGATTTCTGTAAGCTCATCGTTAAGAGCCTTATTCTCCGGCATTTCATCGCCTTCAAGACATTCCTCAAGCTCATCTATCAATGCCGGCACCTCCCCATTCCCGCGCTTATCAGCGTGATTGCTTCTCCACATATCAAGCGCCAGATTTCTGCTTATCCTGCCAAGGTATGCTGAAAAGATCGCAGGTCTTTCCGGCGGGATAGTGTTCCACGCCTTAAAATATGTATCATTTTCACATTCCTCAGCTTCTTCCGCCACTCTTAGTACATTATAGGCAATCTTTTTTATATATCTGCTGTATTTATCCCTTGTTTTTGCTATGGCACTTTCTGCCCTTGCAAAATACAGATCTATTATCTCTTTATCTTCCATTTCAACTCCATGCGATATGCTGTCAGCTCACTTGAATATGTCGTATTGTATTTTTCACTCCATTATACCCATTAAGGGACAAACTAAACAAGAACCGGACATACAGTTTTTCTCTACTTATAAAGACGAAAACTATTCCTTTCCGGTCACAACTTTTAAGCCCAAACAAGAAAAAACCGGAGCCTTTTAAAACTCCGGTCGTATTTATAATCGTATTGCTTCACAATAAGACAGCTTTTAGTTGAAATGACTCTTTACCCTGTCATATTCCTCATCTGTAATAGGAAGAACTGTACCATGCTTAAAGCCGTAAGGGAAAGAGAATTTCGCATCACTTCTTACAAATCTTCCTGTGCTTATATCCTCTGCAACAAAAGGAACATAGCCCTGATCTTCCTTTATGCTTGTGCCGTAGAAATCGAGCATCACGCACCACTTGCCATCTGCCATCTTAAAGCATGTAGGTGCCTCATACTGACCTGCCTCAAGTTTAAACATTTCCTCATCAAAGGCAGGCATCGGCTCCCATTTAGCACCGTCTTCAGGCATAAGCTCCCTTGATCTTTCAAGATAGATATGCCCGTCCGGCTTATTCCATTTTATAAAACGATAATACCAGTCGTCAGCATAAACGATATTTGAATCTATGACCTGTGTTCCCTCTTTCTTTGCAAAAAGAACAGCATCAGAGTAATTTTCAAAGTCGCTTGTGTATGCACAATAGATTGCCATATTCCTGTCTTTATCCCCCTTCTTCACAGAGGACCAGTGGACAAGATATTTTCCCTTGTGCTCATCAAAAATTATATCCGGCGCCCATGCACAACCATAAGTATCGTCCACAACACGCACCAGCTTTTCATCAGACCAGTGAACAAGGTCATCCGATTTCCAAAGTGCCATGTAAGGGCTTCCCTCCTGATTTATCACGTCCCAGCTCCCACGGTATTTTCCGTTGAAATGTCTTGCTAGACCAAGATCTGTAGCAAGGATAACAAATTTATCATCCTTAGTCCTCGCAATGCAGAAATCCCTTACACCGCAGTCTCCAAGCGTACTTGTAAGCACCGGCTCACCACCGTTTACCGCCTCCCAGTTGTAGCCATCCTTTGACAGTGCAAAATAAACCTGCTCTCCGTCCGGCGTAACCTTCTCCTTAAAATGCGCAAAAATGTAAGCTCCCATATCAAGCCCCTTTCGTTTTAATAACGTCCTTCTTCCAGATCCCTGTCCAGTAAAGACCGTAAAGAATTGCGGCAGATGCTGCATTTGAGACAACAACAGCATACCATACCGACTCTACCCCCATTCCAAGGAGACTCTGGCATACGAATAAGACGATAAATCTAAATACCCATATTCTTGACGCATCCACTGCCATTGTGACCATGGTGTGCCCTGCTCCCTGAAAAAGTCCCATTGTAACATTGTAAAAAGCGTTGTTCCAGCTCCAGAATGCCATAAGTGACAAGAAAGAAGCCGCAAGACCTGCAACCTCATCATCATTTGTAAGTGTCCTCACCATAAATTCACTTACAGAAGGTCTCGACAGTATCATTCCTGAAATAAAAAGATATACTGCCGACAGACGAAGCGCAATATGAAATGACTTATCTGCACGATCCTTGTTTTTGGCACCTATATTTAAACCTACAACGGTTGAGATAGCATTTCCAATTCCATTATTCGGAAGCGTGATCATCGAATTTATCTTATTTCCTATTCCATATGCAGTTGTTGCTGCCTTGCCGAACGCCTGAACATTCTTAGTCATAAGTAAAAAGCCAAACTGCATAGTAGAACCACCGATTGCTGTAGGAAGACCGATTCTTATAATAGAAAGCATCTTTTCCTTTTCAAACCTGAATCCCCTGAACCTTATCGCTACCATCTGACCTGGTCTTGTAAGAGAATACAAGGCTATCAGTGCTCCGGGAAGCTTCGCCGCAAGAGTTGCAAATGCGGCACCTGCAATACCAAAATCAAGCCAGACCATAAGCAGGGGGTCCATTATAAGATTCACAACAACCCCTATAAGATTTAAAAGCATGGGCCTGACAGTGTCCCCCTCTGCCTGATGCACAGACGCATAAATATTTATCATATATAAAAGAGGCATATCGAGCACAACTATCCTTATATATGTAAGCGCATAGCTGTACTGTGCCTCCTCCGCCCCAAGCCATGCAACTAGAGGCGGCGATATGATAAAGCAGAAAATGGCACAGACTACAGAGAATATCAAGGTTGAAATGCAGACATGGTTTGCCATATTGCCTGCCTCTTTATCATCATGTGCCCCTAAATATTGAGCTATAAGAATTGCACCCGCTGAGGTGATACCATGCCCGAAATTCTGTAAAATAGACTGAAAAGGGCTCACAAGCGTTATAGCAGACTGATGATCTGTCCCAAGTCTGCCAAGCCAATAAGTATCAGTCAAGTTATACATAGATTGTATAAAGCTGTTTATCATGACCGGCACAGCAAGAGTAAGCAGCGCCGTATAAATGTTCCCGTTCAGTACCCTGTCTCTCTTATCAGGACTAAGTTTTTTTGCCATTGTAAACCCCTGTTATAAATGCATACCCCAAAAACCAATATCTATTCTACTATAAATCGAATTATTTTAACATACATTAAATAAGAAAAACCGACAGAATTTATCTGTCGGTCCTCCTATTTTATCACATTGCTATCCCCATCAAAGTATATCTACATTTTCACCTGCGAGAGCCTTGTTCATACTTCTTACGGCGCAGAATTTGCCACACATACTGCAGGTATCACTGTGGTCATCTTCCGGAGCGCGACTCTCTCTTATCTCCTTTGCTCGTTTAGGGTCAAGTGCCTCTGCAAACTGTGCATCCCAGTCAAGCTTTTTCCTTGCCGCTGCCATCCTGTTATCCCTGTCGATCGCACCCGGTATCCCCTTTGCAATATCAGCAGCATGTGCCGCGATCTTGCTTGCTATGATTCCTTCATGCACATCCTCCACGTTCGGGAGGGCAAGGTGTTCTGCCGGTGTCACATAGCAAAGAAAGGCTGCCCCGTTTGCCGCAGCTATTGCTCCTCCTATTGCAGCTGTTATGTGGTCATACCCCGGTGCAATATCTGTTACAAGAGGTCCCAAAACATAGAAAGGCGCATCACCGCAGATAGTCTGCTCGATCTTCATATTTGCCGCAATCTGATCCATAGGCACATGTCCCGGACCTTCTACCATAACCTGAACATTTTTTTCTCTTGCTCTTTTTACAAGTTCGCCAAGCCTTATAAGTTCCTCTATCTGCACTTGGTCTGTGGCATCAGCAAGGCACCCCGGTCTGCAGGCATCACCAAGAGAAACCGTAACATCATACTCATGGCAGATATTAAGAATTTCATCATAATATTCATAGAAAGGATTTTCCTCTCCCGTCATGGACATCCATGCAAAGACAAGAGAGCCTCCGCGACTTACTATATTCATTGTACGCCCGCCGGACTTTATCTGCTCTATAGTCTTTCTTGTTATACCACAATGAAGTGTTACAAAATCAACCCCGTTTTCAGCATGAAGCCTTACAACATCAATAAAATCCTTGGCACAAAGTGTCCCCAGATCTCTCTTATAATGTATCACTGCATCATAAACAGGAACCGTACCTATCATAGCAGTACACTCGGAAGTAAGCTTCTTTCTGAAAGGCTCTGTATTGCCATGACTTGAAAGATCCATTATTGCCTCTGCGCCTAAGTCTATAGCACTCATAACCTTTTTCATTTCAAGTTCATAGTCATTGCAGTCTCTTGAAACTCCAAGATTTACATTTATCTTGGTCTTAAGCTCCCTTCCTACCCCATTAGGATCAAGACATTTGTGGTTCTTATTTGCAGGTATTACAACCTTTCCTGCTGCCACAAGCCTTCTTATCTCCTCTGAAGTCCTGCCTTCCTTTTTAGAGACTTTTTCCATTTCAACAGTAACGATTCCTTTTTTTGCTGCTTCAATCTGTGTCATAGATTCTTCCTTTATACTTCCTGCTGCGCAGTATACTCCAATATTACGCGGTCTAGCCAGCCATCTTTATTCGCTTCGCGAAGGCTGGCTGTGTGGAGTATCCTGCTGCGCAGTATACTCCAATATTTAAGCAATCATTTCTTTTAAATGTGTAATAACACGGGACTTTTCAAGCACAGTTATGATAACTGCCGCAATAATAGTTCCTCCGGCAGTACTTACTAAAAATGGAAGAATATATGTAAATACCGCTGCATCACTTCTTCCCATGATAAGATAAGCCACAGGGAATGCAAGAAGTCCGCCAAATATACCTGTTCCAACTATTTCAGCCACATAAGTAGGGATGAGCTTGTTTGTGTATTTATACATAAGCCCGCATGCAAGTGCTCCTACCATACTTCCTGGAAAAGCCATAAGTGAGCCGGTTCCAAGAATATTTCTTATAAGCGAAGTGACAAAAGCAATCCCCACTCCATACCATGGTCCTAAGAAAACTGCTGCAAGAACATTTACCATGTGTTGAACAGGAAAGCATTTTGATGCCCCGACCGGTATTGAAAAAGTCGATAAGCATACAGCGATTGCGGCAAACATTGCCGAGAGTACAAGTTTCTTTAAGTTTGTGTTTTTCATTTCTAACACTCTCCTTTAATTTTTTTATCAAGAAGCATTGCTGCTTTTCTTGCATCTCCATTTTGGAAAAGACTGCTGATAACGGCAACTCCGCTAAGCCCTCTGCCTCTTAATCTGCAGACATTTTCCGCATTTATCCCTCCTATTGCAACGACAGGGATTTTGATAACCGCACAGATTTTACCGTATTCACTGATATCAAAAGGTCTTGCATCTGTCTTTGTAGTAGAGCCAAAGGCCGCACCGACTCCTATATAGTCCGCCCCCTCTTCCTCTGCCTTAAGGGCTTCAGCAAGGTTGTGAGCTGTTGCACCGATTATTCTGTTTGCTCCAAGTATCCTTCTTGCTTTTCTTATATCCATATCTCCCTGTCCAAGGTGCACACCGTCCATTCCTGCCTCAAGACATACTCCTACATTATCATTTATGATCGCAGGAATATTCTTTTCATGGCAGGCATTTTTAATTGCGATTGCCTCTGTGACAAGGTCTTTAAAGAGGGCTTCCTTTTCTCTTAGCTGAAACATCGTCATCCCGCCATCTGCCGCACTTTGAATGGCATTTATAAGGTCAATTAACGTTGCATTTTCACCTATATTTTTCCTTCCTGCAATTCCATAAATGTACGCTGCATTCTGGTTAAAATGAATAAGTCCCGCCTTTTTACTTATACAGTCAATAAGTGCATTTCTGAATGACATAGTGCCAAAGCTTAAGCTTATATTTTCTACCTCTTTTGCCGCATTTTTATAAAACTGACATGCCGCGATCACAGCCCCCAGTACATATTTTCTTCTATCCTCTTTATTTTGTGATAAGACACCCTCTCTGTAAGCCACAATTAAAAATGCCGCGATCACAGCCCCCAGCATGCATCCGCCGCCTGTTATCCTCTTCAGTTCATTTGAACCCGAATGAACCTCATATATTTCTGACTTATCATAAATGCAGTCCGTCTCCCCTGTAACAAGGATCAAAGCCCCCGTAACCTTTGCAAGCTCATTATTGCTTTTAGCCGCATCCCGAAGGCAGATTTCCCGCATGGCTGCAATTTCCGATGTGTTCCCCTTTATCACATCAAATTGAACCTCTTTAACGAGTTTAGCAAGATGTTCATTTCTAAACTTTGAAGCCCCTGCCCCTACCGGATCAAGTACACAGGGAATTTCCTTTTTCACAGCACTTCTTCCTGATGCAAGCGCTGCAACAAAACGCCCCTCAGAAGGTGTTCCTGTATTTATAAGCAAAGCATCAGCTTTTTCTGTGATCTCTGCTGCCTCCTCAAAAGCATCTGCACAGACTGGCTTTGCACCCAAAGCAAGCAATATATTTGCACTTTCTTCCGCTGCGACATAATTTGTCATTGCATGCACAATTGGATTAAGACACCGGATATTTTTCACATAATCATAGATTTCCATTTATTTTTATAGAAAAGGCTAGAACAAAGAGTCGCACCCATAAGGGAGCGTTTTTTAATTAAAAAACGCCACCCTTATGGATGGCGCAACAACACACTTTAAAAAACGCACATAAAATATACTTTTACACGCATAAAAATTCCCTACGTTGGCATTATCCAAATCAGGTTATGGGTCGTGCGACTGCACCTCTCAGCCTTTTACAGCTCCCCTTTTGATATTCAGTTGTTTGATTTATTTTCACAACGCTTAAACTCTACCACAGCACCTTGCTAAAGTCAAGCCGCTCATAAACATTTTTAACTTAAGGCACTCATAAAGCCAAAATTTCCGCACAAGTGCATGATTTATCGTAAACGTCGCCGAGAATTATTGCTGGATAGAGTAAACTCTATCCGCAATTATTTTCTTCGCTTACTATAAACTTTTGGTCCTTGTATCATTATCATATTATGAATATGTTGTCAAATTAATGCTTTCCGTGTATAATAAAAAATAGTTTCAAGAATAAATCTTTGAAAATTTCTTTTTTGTGAAAGTGAGGCATGAAATATGCAAAAAAATTCAAAAACGCTCAAATTGCAAAAACATTCAATCTTTTACAGTATCATTGAACTTGTTCTCATCGCAATAGTCTTCTTTATTATTTTAAACATGGTATATGTGATCCCTCAGTCTAAAAAGGCTGTAACCAATGCCACTGAGAAAAATCTCCTTGATATTGCAAAGTATAATTCCACTATCATAGATGAATTAACAAAGGACAAAGGCGGCATTGATAAAGTCACCACTGAAGATCTTGCAGGACTTTTAAAAGATGTTGGCTTAAGAGATATTTCTTCAAGCTATATCTATGTTCTCGATACCGATGGCAATTTTCTTTATCATAAGGATGCAGACAGGATTGGCACAAAAGTTACAAATGACAAGATGAACGCTCTTGTTGCCGCAATTCCTTCCGGCAATTATGAAAAGAACGACATAGACCTTTATACAGACGCATATGGTGCAAATAAATACAGCGGATACTACGTCTCAGACCTTACCCACTGGACCACAGTTATAGCTGCTGACCAGTCAGAGATCCTTGCTTCCTTAAACAGGGTTTCATCATTCAGCATCATCCTTTCAATCATCGTATCACTCGCCATACTTGCTATTGGACTCTTACTTGCGCTTAGTATCTGCCGTCCGCTTATGGAACTTACTCATATCATTGATAAGACAAGTAAGCTTGACTTTTCAAAGAATGGTTCAATAGGTGCTCTCAAAGCTAACAAAAACGAGATTGGCACTATGGCAAAATCTGTTGAAGAAATGGAAAATGCTCTTCGTATGCTTGTCGGTAGGATTTCCGACACTTCAGAGCAGCTGAAAATTCACGCTGACAAACTCGAAGATGTTGCCGGCAGCATAAATTCTGCAAATGCCGATAACTCTGCCACATCAGAAGAGCTTGCAGCCAGCATGGAGGAAACTTCAGCTTCAACAGAGCTTATCAGTAATAATACTTTAAACATCAAAAATCATGCACTTTCTATTTCAGAAAAGACTTCTGAAGGTGCAGACAGTGCTGTAGCGATAAGTAAAAAAGCTTCTGACCTCCATGAAGAAAGCGTAACAGCAAGAAAGAAGACCGCAAATATCTACCATACTATCAACGAAAAGGGACAGGAAGCCCTTGATAAATCAAAGTCGGTAGAAAAGATAAATCTTCTTGCCACAACCATTCAGGATATTGCAACTCAAACCAATCTCCTTGCTCTCAATGCTTCAATTGAAGCTGCAAGAGCCGGCGAGGCAGGACGTGGTTTTGCAGTAGTTGCAGCTGAGATAGGCAGCCTTGCTTCTCAGTCAAGTGATACAGTTGAAAATATCCTTTCGATAGTCAAGGAAGTTCAGGAAGCTGTTCAGGGACTTAGCGACTGTCTCAAAGATACTCTTTCATACATGAGTGAAGATGTAAGTAAGGATTACGATTCATTTATCAGCATGAGTGAGGAATACGCTTCAGATGCGAAATATTTCTCAAACTCAATGACTGATATTTCAGACCTTATAAGCTCTCTTACTCAGGCAACAGAAGAGATTTCTGTTTCAATAGGCGGCATAAGCAAAACTGTAGAAGAAGCCGCAAATGCTGTTACAACAGTTGCAGAAAATACCACAAGCGTCGCAGGTCTTTCTTCTGATATAGTCGACATCGTATCCGAAACAAAAGGATGCTCAACCGAGCTTGAAGAGATTAAGGATTCGTTTACAATATAAGATATGCCTTCGGCAAGAACGATGGCTACATCGTATCGCGTGGCGATACGACATTTTGGGGCAGACATTGTTTATATAAGGTAATAATTTTATAATCAAACTATGTATAAAGGTACTATATTATCGAGATATAGTACCTTTTTCATATATACATATAA
>CADBPM010000009.1 GCA_902796595.1 uncultured Lachnospiraceae bacterium
TGGGAGCCGCCAAAGCACGTCCCAAGAATGTCTGATACATTCTCGGGACTATGGTATAATATGCGCATAAGTAAGCGCATATTATATTGGTGCTGAGGCAGGTGCGACACCAATGGATACTATGCCTGCGGAAAGGTAGAAAAATGGGAGTTAAGGACGAATATATCGATTTTACGATACCAAAACAGAAAACAATTGCACTTATAGCCCACGATAAAAAGAAAAAGGAACTTGTGGACTGGTGTGAAAAGAACAAAGAAGAACTAAGCAAGCATTTTCTTTGCGGAACAGGTACTTCCGCAAGACTTGTGGCAGAACATACAGGGCTTCCGGTAAAGGCATACAATTCCGGTCCGCTCGGTGGCGACCAGCAGATTGGTGCAAAGGTGGTAGAAGGAAAGATAAACTTCATAGTCTTCTTTTCTGACCCTCTTGAGGCACAGCCGCATGATCCGGATGTCAAAGCACTTCTTAGGATTGCTCAGGTTTACGATATTCCAATCGCCAACAATCAGTCTACTGCGGATTTTATGATCACAAGTAAATTTATGGATGAAGAATACGTTCATGGAGTGATCAATTTCGATAGGAATGTTGAACAGAGAGTTAAAGAAGGACATTTAGTTTAAGAATCATAAGGTTGAAATGAAATGGTTCATTTCAACCTTTTTTGCGTGAAAAGCAAACAGAAAATTTTATAGGCTGCTTAACTGAAATGGGGAAATGATTTATGAAGGTATTATGTTACACGAGAAAAGAACTTGATGACAAGCTTTATGGGGTTAAAATGGCAAGAAGCATGCACCTCGCGATTGAAAATGAGGAGGGAGAGTTTTTGCCTCTTCATCATAATGAGGGCATACTATACGCAAGCGCCACCCAAAATCCGGATGGAACTCTTAATGCAAAGACTCTTTGCGAACCGCGAATTTTTGCAAAAGAAGACGGAACTTTTGAAATATATGCGATAAGGCTAGGTGATAAGGGCGAAGGCGAGGAAGAGCAGTATATTTTAAAATATGAGAGCGCTGACCTTATCCATTATAAGGAATGTGAGAGCATGCCTTTTACAGATGAGCTTTATTCTGAGATATTTGAAGACACAGGTGTTTTTGTGGATGAAGCCATGACAGATATAGAAGGGGTGGTGCCGGGAAATATAGTTGAAGTTTCAAAAAAGACGGCAGATTATCTTAAGGCAAAACTTATAAGCCCATCCTATAAAGAGGCTTTTGCAGATGAAAAGGCAGGAACTCCTCATTTTGATTTTCCTTTTCTTTCGGATAGGGCAGATCCATGTGTGAAAATGTGGAAGGGAAAATATTATTTTATTTCAACCAACGATGCAGATGGCAACAATTCCATATATATAAGGGAGTCAGATACCCTATCCGGGCTTAAAGATGCAGAGGATATCAAGATACTTGATACAAGCATGCACGAAGGAATCGGAGGGCTTCTCTGGGCTCCGGAATTTCATGAGATAAATGGCAGGCTATACATTTTCCATGCGGCCACCAAAAAGGAATTTTATTGTGAAGAGTCCCGTGTCATGAAACTTCGCAAGGGTGGAGATATTACGAAGAGTGCAGACTGGAGTGCACCGCATCTTGTTGTAAAGAAGGATGGAAGTCCTCTTTGCGAGGAGGGAAAGGTCATATCACTTGATATGACAACATTTGTATATGACGAAAAAAGGTATGTAATGTGGTCTCAGAGGCAGTTTCTGCCACTTGACCAAGGCGCATGGCTCTACATTGCCGAAATAGATGAGAATGAACCATGGAAACTTGTAAGTGATCCTGTCTGCATAGCAAAACCAGTTTTTAGCTGGGAAAACAATCACACATTTGTTGTAGAAGGACCATTTGCGCTTTATGCAAAAGATAAGCTCATGATAACCTATTCGGCAGCGGCTACCGATACAACCTACGCACTTGGATTGCTTCAGATTGAAAAAGGCAAGGACATCCTAGATCCAGCAAACTGGGTGAAAAATAATTACCCTCTTATGACTTCTCTTTCAAAAGAAGGCGAGTACGGTCCTGGACACAATTCATTTTTAACAGATGAAGAAGGAGTCCTCTGGATTGTCTATCATGCAAGAGATGGCATAGAAGGACCAAGAAGTACGGGACTCAGAAGAGTAGCTTTTGATGTGGACGGTGAGCCTCTTTTAGATATAACTGAATGAAGGGATATCTATATAGTTAGAAAATTTATAAATTTTCCGGGAGTGTAATAGTGGAAAATATTCCAAATATAAGATTTGAAGGATTTACCGATGATTGGGAATGGCGTAAGTTGGGAGAA
>CADBPM010000010.1 GCA_902796595.1 uncultured Lachnospiraceae bacterium
AAATGCCTAAAAAGTGAGCGCAAATAACAATAAAGATTGACATATTTCACAAAACATGATATACTTTCTTCGGCTCGAAAAACTGGGGTTTTTCGCAGCGAGGCAAATGAAGAAAGTATTATGGGGAATACTTTTTAGGAGCACAATCTTTAGTGCCAAAAAAGGGTCTGCACGTATGCATACACTGCATACCTTGCGGGCTCTTTTTTGATATGGTTAAATTTTTAGTGTATTGTGCCGATTATTGTATTATCGGATAAAGTCCGGTAATACACTCTGCCGGCTATCGTGGGAGCGATAAAGCATGGCCGGCTAGTCCTTAAAAGATATATTGTGTGCCTTTGCAGGGCATGGCATTAAGAAGGGGTGCAGCATGATGACAGATATCACGAAGTTAAACACAACAGACCTTGCGGGTACAGAAAAAACTAAAAAGACAGAAGACGCAGTTCTTGAAAATAAGGCAGAAAACATTTCAACCCAAAAGACCTTTGCCGGCATTATAGGAGGACCACTTATTGAAACGAAAGTAAGCGTTCCGACAGATGCACTTAAGGGGGTCATGGAAAGTGACAAGGCAGTTGCGGATTTAAAAAAGGCTGCAGGCGAAAAGAAATCTGTAATTGATGCTATAAGAGAAAATATATCTGGTGAGGTTATGGAAGAACTTGGCCGGAATGGAATAGATGCCGGCAGGAGCGACGCCGATCTTGTAGAAAAAAGTATAGATGATATCCTTGCAAACAGGAAAGAGAGGCGTGAGGCGATAGAGGCCGAAGTCGACAGGATGAGGGAGCTTGGTGAGGACACAAAATTTCAGGGGCTTACTGATGCCGAAAAGGAGATTGCAAAGAAGCTTGATGCGGCAGGGCTTGCGGTAACAAGGGCAAATATAGATAAGGTCACAGGAGCGCTTGAACTTGCTGAAAGCGGAACAAGGAACCTTGGCGATACCGGTATCAGCTATATGATAGAAAATGGTAGCAGCCAGACTATCTTTAATATCTATATGGCAGGTCACGTTGCAGGGGCTTACAGAGAAGGTCAGAGTGATGCCGTAAGTTTTGGTGCAGGGCTTAATGATGAAAGATTAAATGCAGAATGGGATCAGGTGAAGGCTCAGGCGGAGAACATACTGTCAGAATACGGCGTTCCGATCGATGAAGAGACAATGACAGCCGCAAAGTGGCTTTTTGCTAATGACCTTCCTATAAATTCTGATAATATAGCGGAGATGCTTTCACTTAAAAATATAGCAGGTAAGGAACCGCAGGCAGATACCGCCGACAGGATCGTGGATACTATGTCGCTTGGCGGAAAGGCGGCTGATACTGTTCTTGGTGATGCCAATGAGCGCAAGGCAGAGTACGCAATAAACTATATAAACAACATTGATGCCGAGACGATAAAGGATGTCACTTCAAGAAGAAAGCTTGAAGAGATAAGACTTTCTCTTACCTATAAGGCTGCTCTTTCGCTATACAACAAGGGAATAAGCCTTGATGTAAAGAACCTTTCGGAATTTGTCGACAGGCTTAAGGAAACAGAAAAAGAATATTTTGCGACTCTGCTTGACAAGGTGGATCCGATCAAGGTAAAGAGCGTGGATGAAACATCCACAGATAATACAGGCGAAAGTGGACAGAACGAAGAAAATAGAGCCGCAGCGGTGGATAGCGCTCCGACATTAAAAGATCAGGTCGAGCTTATGTCTGCTGTCATGAGCGTCAGGACTTATGCCATAAGTCAGGCAATCGACAGCGACTATATGATAGGTGCTATAAGTGAAGTTTCTGAGTCGGAAGGGAAAGCCCGTTTAAAGAGGATACATGAAGCAGGTCTTGCCTACGATAAGGGGCAGACCGAGATAAGAAAAGATCTCGGAGATTCTGTAAGCAAGGCTGTTAGAAATGTTGATCATCTTCTTTTTGAAAATGGTCTGCCAAAGACCGAAGCAAATAGAAGAGCCGCTAAGATGCTTGCTTATAATAATGCGGAGATAAACGAGGAATCTGTCACCAACATGAAGAAAGCCACGATAATGACGGTTGAGACCTTGCAGGGGCTTAATCCTGCTGTTGTGGCGGCAATCATAAAGGGCGGCAGGAACCCTCTCGATATGACAGCCAATGAACTTTTTGACACAGTCACAAGCCTTTCTGAGACTGTGGAACTGACAGAAGAATCATACGGCGCATATCTTTATAAGCTTGATAAAAAAGGTCAGGTCAGCAAGAAGGAGAGAACAGCCTATATAGGACTTTATCGCCTTTTAAATCAGATTGCAAAAAATGATGGTGCGGATATAGGAAACGTGGTCCTTGAAGGCAGGGAGCTTACACTCAGAAATATGCTGCAGAGTGTAAGGACCAGAAACCTTGCGGGCTTTGACAAGACTATAGATGATGACTTCGGCGAATTGGCTAAAGTCGGTGATGAAAGCAAAAAGATAGATAAGCAGATCGATGCAGCCTATGTTGCGGATATTGCTATCAGCCTTAAGAGCAGGCTTTCTGAAGCTTCAAGAGAATATTATGAGGATCAGAGTGCCGAACTTAAAAGATTCCTTGCAGAGTGTGACAACAGCATGGAAGAACTTATGACAGAAGGGGTAAGAATTTCTGCCTATAATCTCGCTGCGGAGGACGACATAAAGAAAGGCAGAAAGAGTCTTGAAGTTGTAAAGCAGGGACTCCCTCCTGAAGTGAAAAAGGCAATTGGAGACAAGGCATTCAAGGCAATAGACAATATGGAGGACGCTGACAGCTTTGCGGATGAGACTTCAGAGATAAATGAGGAGCTTATAGAAGAGACAGAAAAGCAGTCTTGGGCGGATGATATGACATTTGAAAGATTTTCAGCCCTCATGATGGCAAAGAGAACCCTTAGTCTTTCGGTAAAAAGAAGCGGCTCGCAGAAATTTGACATTCCGCTTTTTTATGATGGGAAGGCAGCAGAGCTTTCGGTTACTATAAAAAATTCAGGACGTGCAGAAGAAGGCGGAAAGATAGAACTTAAGCTTTTTACCGAAGAAGGCGAGCTTCAGGGAGATTTCAACCTGAATAAAGGCAGAGTTTCAGGATTTATTTCGGCACAAGATGAGCAGATGGCGGCTGTTGCAAAGTTTGCTGTCACAAGAATACCGGAAGTATTAAATGCGGCTGGATTTACTTCGGGAGAAATTTCATATCAAAAGAGATTGACATCTTCAGAAATTCGCGATCTTTCCGATATAAATAACAGCAAAGAAAATACTCGTGAAGTATATAGAGCAGCAAAAGTAATCACAAAGTCGATACTGTCAGTCGCACAGGGGAGGAAATAATGACAATAAACCATAATATATCAGCTTTAAGAGCAAATACACAGCTTACAAGAAGCGGAAGGGCACTTTCAGCAAGTACAGAAAGGCTTTCAAGCGGCTACAAGATAAACCATGCATACGATGATCCTGCCGGAATGGCTATTTCAAACAAGATGCGTACTCAGATAAGGTCGCTTAAGCAGGCATCTGAAAATACAACGGATGCGATATCTGTAATGCAGATAGCTGACGGGGCTCTTGAAGAAGTGACTAATATGCTTCAGCGTATGAATGAGCTTGCTATCAAGGCTGCAAACGGAACAATGTCTTCTTCGGACAGAATGGCAGTACAGGATGAGATAAATCAGCTTACAGACGAGATTGACAGAGTTTCAAGCACAACCTCTTTCAATACTCTCCATATACTTAACGGTGAGCTTGGAAGAAGGACTATATGTGATAATGATGGCGTTACAATGCTCAACGTCGGCGATGGTGTAAGAGTAAACAATGGAAATGACGGAAGATATAAATTAACCATTACAATTCCACCGACTACAACAAATGATACAGGCAGTAAACCTGGTAAAGACCCTAAAACAGAAGCTGTGGCCCCAGCAGTCGAGGATATTGCAGAACTCAAGAAATCAATCTGGAGTGATATTGAAACAAACAGAGCTTCAAATGGTTTTGATTATGCCATAAAAGAAGGAACCATCAGCGGACCTGAAAGCGTGCAGATAGAGGGAACCCGTTATTTTGATAGTGAAGGGATCGAGAGAATAGCAAATCCTCGCATCACAATAGACGGCAAGGATAATTTCCACATGGAATATAAGATCGACAGAAAGTCAAAATTTCCTTTTACAAGTGGAACTGCTGTAACTGCGCAGGTTCTTGATGCCGGATATGCAAAGCTACAGCTTGGTACAAATACCGGTGACGATCTCACCGCATCAATACCAAGAATAGATAAAGAAACACTTAATCTTGAGGACCTTGATGTTATTTCAGGACATTCAGACAAAGAACATGGTTACTACAATTACGGCGCAACAGTTGCTATTGAAAAGGTAACAGAGGCACTTGCCACTCTTTCAGAGGCTCGCAGTAAGCTTGGTGCTTATCAGAACAGACTTGAGAGTACCTTCCGCAACACAGCTACAACAGAAGAAAATCTTACAAGTGCATTTTCAAGTATAACCGATACTGATATGGCTGAGGAAATGACAAGATATACCCAGTATCAGGTATTGGAGCAGGCTGGAACGAGCGTTCTTGCACAGGCAAATCAAAGACCGGAAAGAGTACTTTCCATCCTTCAGGGATAAGGTGAATTGATAAATGGATCAGGATTCAGTAAAAAAATATGCAACTTTAATAACTTCTGCAAACAGAGGTTCGCTAACAGTAATAATTTATGATATAATAGATGAAGAATTTGCTGAAGCACTCGACGGATGCAAAACATCAGATGATACAAAGATGACAAAGGCTCTTGAGAAGGTAAGAGCCTTTGTAAATGAGCTTATCATTTCACTTGATATGAAATATGAGATAAGCGGCAGGCTTGCCAGTTTGTATATCTATGTGAACAAGTGCGTCAACAGGGCTTTGGTGAGCGGAAAAGCAGAAGATATCAAAGAGGCAAGGCATATAATGAAGGAGCTTGGCAGTGCATTCAATAAGGTGGCTGCAAGCGACACAAGCGGACCGGTCATGGAAAATGTTCAGTCCGTTTATGCCGGTCTTACCTATGGAAAGGGCAGGGTACCGGATGAAGTTATGGTAGATGGCAATGATGTCAACCGTGGCTTTCTGGCCTGATCAGGTAACAATGAATATTTTTTTAAACAGGAATTGGAAAAGGGTCTCCCTTTTTATTTTTCTGGCTGCCTTTCTTTTTCTGGCAGCCTTTTTTTATGCTTCGGGAAAGGTTTTTGCAGCAGAAGCTCCAAGGATAACTTCCTTAAAGGTTATGGAGTATGAGCAGAATGTGGTATCAGAAGGGAGCATAACAAGCGGAAGTGCCATAAAGGATGATGAGCCGGTTTATAAAATCGTGTGGAAAACAAAGGGATTTTCAAAAAAGAAAAAAACAATAGTAAAGATCTTTATAACAAACCGTAAGGGAACTAATTCAGGCGACCTCCTTTATGAAAAAGAACTTGGCAGAGCCGGCAGCGCACTCATTTCACTTGATGACATTCAGACTAATTACTATTATTTTTTTATCGAGGTTTCGCAGGGCAAAAAGTCTGTAAGGAAACTCTATGATGAAATGATATATATTGAGGCGCCAAAAGCACCTGCAAGAATGACCGGAGTGACTGCCAATGTGGTAGACGATCATCTTCATATTGCCTGGGATGATAAGGAAGAGGGAGCAAGCCACTGGGCAGGGATTTATTCCTATAAAGAAGGAACTTATGTAAGTACAGCTTATTCTGACGGAAACTATATAGATGTCAGACTTCCGGAGGATACGGAAAGAACAGTATTCAGTGTGGCAAAATTTGTTGACGGAGTGAGGGGAGCATTAGACCTTCGGACAATACCGGATGTGACAAAGCCGGATGCCAAGGTTTCTTTTGACACTGATGCTACACTTACCAATAATGATATATTTCCTGTGGATGTTACATTTAACGGTGACTGCAAGGTAAATGTCAGCATAAATGGCAATGCAGTGATTGAAGATGCGGCTGCTGTCGGCCGCTACAACATTCCGCTTGAAGAAGGTAAGAATAAGGTCGTTTTCACAGTTACAGCCGATAATGGGAACATTAAACATTTTGAACGGGGTGTCACTCTTGATACGATTCCGCCGGAACTTAAGATAAATGGAGACCCTAATGAGGGAGTGACTACGGCTGCCCAGATAGAGCTTACAGGGACGAGCGAAAGTGGGGCAAAGCTTTCAGTGAACGGAAAAGCAGTAAAGACGGCAGAAGATGGAACATTCAGCTTTCCGGTATTTCTTAAAAAGGGAAGTAATGTGATAGAGATTGCCGCAGAGGATGCGGCAGGAAATGTTAATTATAATGCGATAACAGTTTTTCGTAAATATATTCCAAAGAACAGTATGAACAAAAAAGCTGCCCTGCTTGTAGGAGGTTTTTTCGGGATCATAATGCTTGGATATATTATCTGCTTTGTAATGTGGCTTAGCAAACGCCACATTGACAAAAAAGCGAATGGTAAGTAAACTGTTAAATAGTCTAAAATATACAGGAGAAATAAAATGAGCGAAAAGAAACCATATTATATAACTACCGCTATCGCTTACACTTCAGGTAAGCCACATATCGGCAATACATACGAGATAATTCTTGCAGATGCTATCGCACGTTTCAGAAAAAAGCAGGGCTTTGATGTGCGCTTCCAGACCGGTTCAGATGAGCATGGTCAGAAGATCGAAACAAGAGCCATAGAGGCAGGCACAACACCAAAGGAATTTGTTGATGGAGTAAGCTCTGAAATAAGAAGTATATATGACCTTTGCAATATTTCATACGACCGTTTTATAAGAACAACAGATCCGGATCATGAGAAGCAGGTTCAGAAGATATTTAAGCGCCTTTATGATCAGGGCGATATTTATCTCGGAAGCTACAAGGGGCTTTACTGTACAGAGTGTGAGGCATTCTACACAGCAAGTCAGGCAAAAGAAGGAAGATGTCCTGTCTGCGGCGGCAAGCTTCACGAGGAAAAGGAAGATGCTTATTTCTTTAAAATGAGCAAGTATGCGCCAAAGCTTATAGATTATATCAATACACATCCTGATTTTATAAAGCCTGAATCACGTAAAAATGAAATGATGAAGAATTTCCTTCTTCCAGGACTTCAGGACCTCTGCGTATCAAGAACTTCATTTAAATGGGGCATTCCTGTTGATTTTGACCCTAAGCACGTTGTATATGTATGGCTTGATGCTCTTACAAACTATATTACAGGACTTGGTTACGATGCAGAAGGTAACAGTTCAGACCTTTATAAGAAACACTGGCCTGCCGACCTTCACCTTATTGGCAAGGATATAATCAGATTCCATACCATTTACTGGCCTATCTTCCTTATGGCTCTCGGCGAACCGCTTCCAAAGCAGATTTTTGGTCATCCTTGGCTCCTTCAGGGCGGTGAAAAGATGAGCAAGAGCAAGGGCAACGTTATTTATGCCGACGATATGGTAAAGCTTTTCAGTGTAGATGCTGTGCGTTATTTTGTTATCCATGAAATGCCTTATGAAAATGATGGTGTGATCACATGGGAGCTTATGGTTGAACGTTACAATTCAGACCTTGCAAATATCCTTGGAAATCTTGTAAGCCGTACCATTGCAATGAGCAATAAGTATTTTGGCGGTGTGCTTTCGGATAAGGGTGTCTGTGAAGTTGTAGATGACGACCTTAAGCGCGTGGTCACTTCATGCAGAGATATCCTTATTAAGAAGATGGATGATCTTCGTGCCGCAGACTCACTTACAGAAATTTTTAATGTATTCAGAAGACTTAACAAGTACATTGACGAGACAGAGCCTTGGGTTCTTGCAAAGGACCCTGAAAAGAGCGACCGTCTTTCAACAGTTCTTTACAACCTTGCAGATGGTATTATGACAGGTGCATCACTTCTCTATCCATTTATGCCGGAGACCGCAGAAAAGATTGCAGCAGAGTTTAACTGTACACTTCGTGAATTCGAGGATCTTGATAAGACAGGTCTTATAGCAGATGGAACAAAGGTTTCAGAAAATCCTGAAATACTCTTTGCAAGAAAGAAGGAAGAGGACGTTCTTGCAGAGATAGCAAAGATTGAGGCTGCCCAGAAGGAAGAATTTATCGTTTCCAAAAAGAAGGCAGTTGCCAATCTTCTTGCAGCAGGAAAGATAAGTAAAAAGGATGCAGATGCAGAGCTTGCAGGCATCGACGGAGGAAAAATGGCATCAGAGCGTACAGAGATAAAGATGGAGCACAAGGCAGAAATTGTTTATGATGATTTCGACAAGCTTCAGCTTGTAGTAGCAGAAGTTCTTGAATGTGAGGCAGTGCCAAAGTCAAAGAAGCTTCTTAAATTCAAGCTTAAGATAGGAAATGAGACAAGACAGATACTTTCAGGTATCCATAAGTGGTATGAACCAGAAGACCTTATCGGTAAGAAGGTAATGGCACTTATAAATCTTGCACCGCGTACCATGATGGGACTTGAGTCACAGGGCATGATCCTTTCAGCTGAGGATGCAGACGGCAATGTAAGTCTTATGGTGCCTATGGACAGTGAAATGCCGGGTGGTTCAAGCATAGGCTGATTATTATGACACAGAAAAACGGAGGTTTTTATGGCCGATCTTGGCGAACCAAGAAATACGATAGCAGTACTTCAAAAATATGACTTCGATTTTAAGAAAAGATTCGGTCAGAACTTTCTTATAGATACACATGTACTAGAAAAAATCGTAGCAGCGGCAGAGATAACAAAGGATGATGTTGTACTGGAGATAGGTCCCGGCATCGGGACCGTTACCCAGTATCTCTGTGAGGCGGCGAAGCATGTAGTTACGGTTGAAATAGACCGCACGTTGATACCGGTGCTTACAGACACGACTCTTTCCATGTACGATAATGTAACTATCATAAACAACGATATTTTAAAAACAGATATCGCAGAGATAGTTGAGAAATATAATGATGGAAAACCTGTAAAGGTTGTTGCAAATCTCCCTTATTATATTACTACGCCTATAATAATGACTTTGCTTGAAAAGCATGTGCCGGTTATTTCAATGACGCTCATGGTGCAGGAGGAAGTGGCAAGGAGGATGCAGGCAGGTCCGGGAACGAAGGACTACGGTGCACTTTCACTTGCAGTACAGTATTATGCTACTCCTTATATAGCGGCATTTGTTCCGCCAAACTGCTTTATGCCCCGTCCAAAGGTTGGGTCTGCTGTCATAAAGCTTACCTTGCACGATGAGGCTCCTGTAAAGGTGGATGACCCTTCGCTTATGTTCAAGGTGATAAAGGCAAGCTTTGCACAGCGCCGTAAGACTTTGCAGAACGGGCTTACCAATTCTGCGGAGCTTACTGTTAGCAAAGAAGAGGCGGCTGCAGCGATAATAGAAATGGAAAAGAAGTGCGGACTTAAGGAGAATCCTCTTATCAGAGGAGAGAAGCTTACCCTGCCGCAGTTTGCCATTCTTTCAGATGAGATAGGAAAGCTTTCAGCCAATGAAGATTTTTGAAACACATGCGCACTATGATGATGAGGCATTTGATGCCGACAGATATGACCTTATAGAGGGTTTTCTTAACGGAGTCGGGAAGGCAATAATGAATGTGGGCTCTTCCATAGCCACAAGTAGGAGCAGTGTAGCCCTTGCAAAAAAGTATGATAATGTTTATGCTGCTGTAGGTGTTCATCCGGATGAGGTGGGAGAACTTGAAAAAGAAGGGCTGGCACCGATAAGAGAACTTATATGTAAGGAGCCATGCATAAAGGCTGTAGGGGAGATAGGACTCGATTATTATGAGCATGAAGAGGGAGAGCGTACAACGGAAGTAAAGGAATTGCAGAAGAAGTGGTTTAGAGAACAGCTCCTTCTTGCAAAAGAAGTAGATCTTCCAATTATAGTTCATAGCAGGGATGCGGCGGAAGATACATGGAACATACTTTCTGAATGCGGATTTCCAAGAGGGGTGATCCATTGCTATTCATATTCATCGGAAATGGCAGAGCGCTTTGTTAAGGCTGGTTACTATCTTGGTTTTGGTGGTGCGATCACATTTAAAAACGCTAAAAAGAATGTTAAAAGTCTTAAAACTGTCGGATTAGATCATATCGTACTTGAAACAGACTGCCCTTATATGGCACCTGTTCCTTTGCGTGGAACAAGGAATAACTCGGAAAATCTTGTGTTTGTGGTAAAGAAGGCAGCCGAGATTTTAGAGGTCAGTGAGGAAGAAATAGTAAAAAAGACCTTTTCAAATGCACTTGACCTGTATGGCATAAAGGACTTATAATAAGTACACAGCTTTAACACTTTTAAGTAAATGTGGAGGTGATGGGTTATGCAGAGTGGTTATGTTGAAATAGAATCTACAACAGGAACCGACCAGGAAGTTAAGCAGTCCCTCAAATTTAAAACCGGTAATTTTGTATGGCGAATTAGATTTAATACTGCACTTGATCCACGTACAGTTAATAATGAAAATATGTATGTACTTTCAGACAGTGGTATGCTTAAGACAAATATCACTTATGATTCGTCAAGTAACGAGGTTCAGATCGAGCCGCTTGAACCTTATGCAAAGGATGAGGAATATACTCTGCATATAACAACCAAGGTTGCCAGCAGAGGCAGAAAGAACCTCAAAGAACCGATCGAAGTTAAATTTAAGCTTTGATCTATGACAAGCAGAGTGAAAGATTGTGGACAGAGTTTGTTTTATCTGGTAATCTTTCTGAATGACGCATAGATAATAAAAAGCCTCCCTTTATAATTGAAGGGAGGCTTTTTGGAGAGATATTGTTAGATAGAGCAAGCTTTATCCGCAATTATTTTCTTCGCTTACTATAAGTTCTGCACCCAATCATCCATTAATTTTTGTAGACTTTTAGCCTTACTGGTTAATAGCATAACTCTCATTTAGATTTTTCTTGCATTGCATACAATTACACCAGCAAACACAATTTTTTGCAGTACCAATAATTGTAACTTCAATATAAATTTTATTCTGTCCGTCAACGGTAAGATCTGTAATTGCCACAGAAGATAGACTGGGTGCAGGTGTAGCTAAAACAATATTGTGGTATCACAAAGCAAAATAGATGTGAGAAGGGTGATAGTTAAAAACATACTTAATAGATTCTTTTTCATATTGATTTCTCTCATTAATGAATATATTGTTTATAGTAACTTATTTAATATTAACATTCTTTAAAGAAATGTCAAGCTTCGAAATCTTCTGCGGCAAGTCTTAGTAGACCGGAATTTTCATAAGCTCCGCGCATTACTATTGAATAAAGGGATGCCATGTTTCTGTCTTCGGCTTTTTTAATAACAGCCTTTATTTTATCTGTAATAATATCGTTTACCTGTTCTTCGGTTATTGTTGCGGAAAAAGGATCATCTGCTACGGAAGAAACAATAGCATAAATTCTGTCAAGGTCTGCCTTTGTAAGTATATAATCATCATCTTTCAGTATGGAAACTGCAAGGGCAAATTGAGGCTTTTTGTAGTCTTCACAGGCATAAGAGTATGGGTCAGCTTCGGCTTCCGGTGCTGTCGTTTCCGGTGCTGTCGCCTCTGTCATGGTAATGTCTTCTGAAGTCGAAGTGTCCTTTAGGGAGTCTTTACAAGAGCTTTGTAAAGAATTTTGCAAAGATTCTTGTAAAGAATCCGCTGGAGGTATTTCTGTAACTTTTTCTGTGCCTTCTTCTACTTCCGACTCGGAGTTACATTCTTTATTTTCTTTAGATCCCGAAACTGCAGGTGCCTTAGAAACCTCAGAAAAGTCGGTAGTTTCAGAAATTTCAGTGGTCTCTGAAACCTCCGAAATTTCTTTAGTAAAATCTTCGCTATCCTCTGCTGCATTCTCCTTTTTAGGAATACTTAATCCAGAGATTTCACACACCTTACCTGCATATTCACTTTCAGGGAACCAGTTCAGAAAACGTTCACATTCTTTAACAAGGTTGGCTCTGTCGCTTGTTTTGAAATAAAGACTTATAAGGTCATAACCATATTTGTCGGTATAGTAGTCGTTATTTATCGCCTGCAGATCCTTTATCAGCGTTGCCTCATTTTTGCCTTCAAGCTGGTCAAGCTCATAGCGAAAAAGATGTACACTGCTGTCGTCGGGTGCTTTTTCAATATAACGCGCCAGATAGACTTCCGCATTTGCGCTGTCTTCTGTTTTCATGGAAAGAGTTATGAGTTCTCTAAGTACGGGGCGAACCTTATGCTTTGTATAAAGGCTTTTTGCCAGTTCCAGGGCTTCTTTATATTTTCCTGTTTCTTCGTACAGGTCTATCCTTGCCAGTTCCTCGCTTAATGTTGGTTTTGCCATTTATTGTGCCTTGTCGCAGGCATGGTGCCCATCGATGTCGTGCCTGCTGCGGCACCGATGCAAGTTTGAAACTTTGTTTAAATTTATCCTCTCAATTTAGCTTTAGCAGAAATTATAGTTTTGTTAATCATTCTTTCTTATTTTACTATAAAGATAGCAATCGCGCCACCTTCCGCCGATAAGCACGTATGAGGAGAGAAGCCCCTCTCTTACAAAGCCGATCCGCTCGGCGAGGTTTATTGAATGTGAATTTGATACATCGATCATAGCTATGATCCTGTGAAGGTTTCCGCTGGATAGGATGTGTGAGACAGCTCTGTCGCAGGCTTCTGTGGCATATCCCTTTCCTGTGGAACTGCAGTCAAGCTTGTAGCCAATCTCGCACTTCTTTAAAGCTCCGTGTGCTATGTTCTGGAATACGACTGAGCCAAGCAATGTGTCCGGATCTTCTTTTAAAGAAAACCAGTATCGTATACATTCTCCATGACAGGTTTTCTCAAATTCATATTTCAGTACAGCCTCGTTGAAATCATCTGTAAGGTATTTATCGGAAAGATTTGGTTCCCAGGCAGAAAGATAAGACAGATTATTTTTGTAAAATCTTGTAACCGCTGGCGCCATGTCACTTGTTAACGAGCGCAGCACTAGCCTTTCTGACATGAGTGTAAAATCCATTTAAAGGAGCCTCCTGCAACAATTTTTTGTAATCTGAAGCATTTTTTACATTATTATACCACCATTAGCCTGATAAAAAATAGCATTTTTTAAAACAAAGCAGGAACATAAGTAAAATTCACAATAGGCTTATGGATAAAATATGACACCAGTTTACTGCAATGTTTCTACTTACTTAAAAAATCTTTGTATTATGCAGGGGATTCTGCTATAATCAATAGTGAGAAAGTGACGGAGGAAGTAAAATGGAACGAGAGAGGGATATTCTTGAAAGTCTTGAAAGTCTTGCAAAGAGCGAGGCTTATCCCTTTCACATGCCGGGACACAAGAGAAATGCTGATTTTTTGAAGAAATACGGCATCTTTCCAAAGGGCTTTACTCCGTATGACATAGACATAACAGAGATAGATGGCTTTGATGATCTTCACGATGCCTGCGGCATTATTAAAAGAGCCGAGGACCTTGCAGCAGGGCTTTTTGGAGCAGAAAAGGCAGTATTTTCAGTTAACGGGAGTACAGGCGGTCTGCTTGCGGCAATAGGAGCAAGCTGCAAGCGCGGAGATGGCATAATAGTTGCAAGAAACTGTCATAAGGCTGTCTATCATGCAATTGAGCTTTTCGGGCTGTCACCTGTGTATATCATGCCGGAGACAGTTACAGAAAGCGGGATATTTGGAAGCATTACGCCGGAAAGCGTAAGAGATGCATTTAACAGGGCGCATAAGGCAGGTTTAAATAAAATATCTGCGCTTGTGCTTACATCCCCCACGTATGAAGGTGTGGTAAGTGATATTGCTTCTATTGCAGAAGAAGCCCACAGACAGGGAGTTGTCTGTATAGTTGATGAGGCTCATGGTGCTCATTTTGGTATTTTAAGGGGTGAAGCGGACAATGTGTTTTTCCCTGAAAATGCCATGAGGCTTGGAGCGGATATTGCAGTGGCAAGCTATCATAAGACATTGCCGTGCTATACTCAGACCGCGGTAACCTATATTTCAACCAAAGGGGTAAAAGCGGGGCTTTATGAAAGAGTAAGGGAGGAATTTGACATCCTTGAAACTTCAAGCCCTTCTTATATCCTTATGGCTGGTATGGAGAGGGCAATTGAGGTTCTTTGCCATGATGGAGTGAATCTTATGTCAGCTTACAGAAAAAGGCTCATAAATTTTACGACTGAAGCAGGAGACCTTAAAAATATCAGGGTAAACAGCTTTATAAAGAATGCAGGGGTCTTTGATTTTGACCCGGGCAAACTTGTTATAGAAGTTCCTTATGGCAAGGGAGCGGATATTTATGAAAGGCTTCAGTGTGATTACGGGCTTATCCTTGAAATGAGGTCTGAGGGCTATGCACTTGCCATGACAAGTCTTTGCGATACAGATGAGGGCTTTGAAAGGCTTAATAAGGCTTTACATGAGCTTGACAGTCGCTATGAAAGTAAAAGTCAGGGTAAGAAGGTATTTAAGGCGCTTCCTAAAATGAAACTTTTACCTTGGGAGGCGGCGGAGCTTGTCAGAAAAGAAGGAAAAAGAAAAGTACCATATCCGGAGGCAGTCGGCAAGGTGGCAGCAGGATATGTTTATTTTTACCCGCCGGGCATACCCGTACTTGTGCCGGGCGAACTTATTGACGAGGCAGTCACAGAGCGCATAAAGAAGGCTGTGGATGCCGGCATTACAGTCAAAGGAGGAGACTCTTATGGGACATATATTTGTAATGATGGGAAAGAGTGCAACCGGTAAGGATACTATTTACGAAAAGCTTATTAGAAATGATGTGCTGGGTCTTAGAAAAGTGGTGGAGTATACGACCAGACCTGTGAGAAGTGGCGAGGTTGATGGTGATGATTACCACTTTGTTGATGCAGATGATATGGACAAGTATCGTGACAGCGGAAAGCTTATAGAAGAAAGATGCTTTGAGTCCATGATGGGTCCATGGTACTATTTCAACATGGATGATGGAAGCATTGACCTTCAGGCGCACGACTACTTGCTTATTTCAACCTTGCCTGCCTATATGTCTTTCAGACAATACTATGGCGATGATAAGGTTGTTCCTCTTTATGTTGTTGTCAATGACAAGGAGAGGATCCACAGGGCAATCCACCGTGAGGACTGTGAGAAGGAGCCTAAGTATTCTGAAATGTGCAGAAGGTTCCTTGCTGATAACAAGGATTATTCCGAGGCAAATCTTAAGAGAGCAGGGATAACTGCTGATAAATGGTTTGTGAACGACTATCTGGATGATTGCACAAGAAAAATTGTTGATTATATAGCATCGCATGAAAATGCGTGACAGGTGTTTAGTTACCGTAAAGAGGAGGTGATTCTGTGGATATCAAGGTAAATGCACCACAGATCACTGTGCCTGCAGAACAGGCGCAGTCTGCAGCCGCGGCAGATGATTCCTTTAAGTTTACTCTTATGTCAAAGATCTCTGATGCAGGACTTGCAGAGAGACTTACTGTAATGATGGAGTCCATCACCATGGAGGGCAAGCAGCTCAAAAAGCACATGGACATAAGAGAAATGAAGCATTACAGGGCTCTTATAAAGAGTTTTCTTAATGAAGTGCTTTCGAGAAGCGAGGAGTTTTCCAGAGAGAACTTTCTTGACAGGAGAGGTCGTCACAGGGTTTACGGTATAATCAGAATAGTTGATAAAAACCTTGATGAACTTGCGGCAGAGCTGGTGAAGGATGAAAAGGATACCCTTTCAATACTGGAAAAGGTAGATGAGATACAGGGTTTACTTCTTGACATTTTTACCTGAAAAATTTTCACAATAAAAAAGCAAAGAAGGATACATTATGCCGGCTAAAGAGATAATAGGCCATGGAAAGATACTTGAGCATTTAATATCTGCTGTTGATTTTGAAAAGGTTTCCCATGCCTACATCTTTAATGGAGAAGATGGCATTGGAAAGAAGTTTGTTGCAGATTATTTTGCAAAGCTTCTCTTATGCAATAACAGGATCGAAGATAAGAGCAAGCCGAAACACTTAAGGCTTAGACCCTGTGAACTGTGTCCAAGTTGTCTGCAGTTTGACAGCCACAGCAATCCTGACGTGATCTATGTTACTCACGAAAAGCCAAGAGTCATAAGTGTGGATGAGATCAGGGAGCAGCTTGTAAATACTGTGAGCGTATATCCATACAAAGGTGACTTCAAGGTATATATAATAGATGAAGCGGACAAGATGAATGAGCAGGCGCAGAATGCACTCTTAAAGACGATAGAAGAGCCGCCTGCCTATGCTGTTATAATTCTTCTTACCGAGAATAAGGACAGGCTCCTTGAAACGATAAAGAGCAGATGCGAGATAATAGACCTCAAGCCTGTTGAGAAAGATATGATAAAAACATATCTTATGAAGGAATTCAAGCTTCCGGATTATGCGGCTGAAAATGCGGCAAGATTTGCAGCAGGCAATATAGGTAGGGCAGAGAGATTTGCCGCTGACAAAGATTTCAACGAAATGAAAGATGCGGTTCTTTCTGTTATGCGAAATCTTGATAGAAATGGCGCGGCGGAAAGCGTTACAGCAGCAAGAAAATTTGCTGATTACAAAGATCGCACCAGATACCTTATAGACCTTACAGAGCTGTGGTTTCACGATATGCTTGTGCTTAAAGCTACAGGGGATGCCAACAGGCTTATATTCAGGGATGATTATACCACTCTAAATGAGCAGGCATCCAAGAGAAATTATGAGGTTATAGAGCGGGCGATGGAGACCTGTGAAAATACGAAAAAAAGACTTGATGCCAATGTCAGTTATGACACAGCAATGGAACTTATGTTCCTGCATTTGAAAGATTTTACGTGAACCTCTGCTTATTTACAGGGTGTTTCAAAAGTATAGGAATTGGAGTTTTGTTTTAAATGATGACCATAATAGGAGTAAGATTCAGAAGAGCCGGAAAGGTATATTTTTTCGATCCGGGCATGGAAGATATAAAACCGGGTGCACATGTAATAGTTGAAACTGCAAGAGGCGTGGAATATGGTATCGTGGCTCTTGGAAGGACCGAGATAGAAGAGGAAAAGGTTCCGGTTCCGGTTAAGCCTATAATCAGGATTGCAACACCTGAGGATGAAGAGATCAACGAGGAAAACAGGGAAAAGGAAAAGAAAGCCTACGAGATCTGTCTTGAAAAGATAAGAAAGCATGAACTTGCAATGAAGCTTATTGCCTGTGAATATACATTTGACAACAACAAGGTTCTTTTTTATTTTACTGCCGACGGAAGAATTGATTTCCGCGAACTTGTAAAAGACCTTGCAAGTATTTTCAGAACAAGGATAGAACTTCGCCAGATCGGAGTAAGGGACGAAACAAAAATGCGCGGAGGCATAGGTATATGCGGCAGACCGCTCTGCTGTGCTTCGTATATGCCGGAATTTATACCTGTTTCGATAAAAATGGCAAAGGAACAGAACCTTTCACTTAACCCTGGCAAGATTTCAGGCGTGTGCGGAAGGCTTATGTGCTGCCTCCAGTATGAGGAGGAGGCATACGAAGACCTTAATTCAAAGCTCCCTTGCATTGGAGACTTTGTTGAAACGCCTGAAGGTCTTAAGGGTGAAGTTGTAAATATAAGTGTTCTGAAGCAGATAGTAAAGCTTCTTGTAGAGCTTGATTCCGGAGATAAGGAAGTCAGAGAATACAAAGCATCAGACCTCAAATTCAAGCCGAAAAAGAGGAGACAGAAGTCTGAAGGTGATGATACAGAAGCCAAAAAACTTGAGGCTATGGACAGGCAGGAGAACAAATCTAAGTTAGACTGATGGAAGAAAAGAAATTTGAGTTGAAACCAGCCGAAAGGGTGGATGATCTGCAGATAAGCGGCCTCGGCATAATTCAGGAGTCGGGGCGCTTTTGTTTTGGAATGGATGCGGTGCTTTTGTCCGGCTTTGCAAGGATAAGGAAAGGCGAGAGGGTCATAGACCTTGGTACAGGAACGGGCATTCTGCCCCTTTTACTTTATGCAAAAACAGAGGCGGAGCATTTCATAGGCTTGGAAATTCAGCCTGAAAGCGCGGATATGGCAAGAAGGAGCGTTGCCGGCAACAATCTTACAGATAAAATAGATATAGTTACAGGCGACATAAAGGAAGCTTCCTCCATATTCGGGAAAAAGCAGTTCAATGTGGTTACAAGCAATCCGCCGTATATGGTTGAAATGACCGGAATAAAAAATCCACAGGAGCCAAAAGCGATCGCAAGACATGAAATTCTTTGCAATTTTGATGATATTGCAAGGGAGGCGAAGGCTCTGCTTGTGCAGGGAGGTAGATTTTACCTTGTGCACAGACCAGTGAGACTTCCTGAGCTTTTTGTTACTCTAAAGAAATACGGACTTGAACCTAAAAGGATGCGGCTTATTTATCCTTATGCTGACAGAGAGCCGAACATGGTTCTAATAGAGGCAATTGAGGGGGCAAGGCCTATGCTTAAAATAGAAAAGCCGCTTATAGTATATGATAGGAACGGCAATTACAGTGAGGAAATGGTGGAGGAATATAAATATTGACTGGAATGTTGTATCTTTGTGCCACGCCGATAGGAAATCTTGATGACATCACGATGAGAGTTATAAAGACTCTTAAGAGCGTGGATGTTATCGCTGCCGAGGACACAAGAAATTCTATAAAGCTCTGTAATCATTTTGAAATAAAAACTCCTCTTACAAGTTATCATGAATATAATAAGTATGACAAGGCACAGGTTCTTGTAAAAAGAATGCTTGCAGGTGAAAATGTTGCTGTGATAACTGACGCGGGTACGCCGGGAATTTCAGATCCGGGAGAGGAACTAGTAAGACAGGCGCTTGCAGCAGGAATAAAGGTTACAAGTCTTCCGGGACCTGCAGCCTGCATTACGGCGCTTACCATGTCAGGGCTTTCAACAAGGAGATTTGCTTTCGAAGCATTTTTACCTGCTGACAAGAAAGAAAGAGCAGATATTTTAGCAGAGCTTCCGCGTGAAACAAGGACGATGATCATATATGAGGCACCGCACCATCTTGTAAAGACCCTTACCGAGCTTTATGATGTTTTAGGAGACAGGAAGATAAGCATAGTAAAGGAACTCACAAAGGTACATGAAACCAATTTTACGACAAGTCTTTCGGGCGCACTTGAATTTTATAAGATCAATGAGCCGAGAGGAGAGTATGTTCTTGTTATAGAAGGTGCGGACAGAGAGGCAATGAAGACTGCAAAAGAGGAGTCTTTCAGAGAAATGGATCTTGAAGCTCACATGAAAATGTATACTGACCAGGGGATGGACAGAAAAGAGGCAATGAAGGCGGTCGCCAAAGACAGAGGAGTGCCTAAAAGAGAGATATATAAGGCACTTATCAGAGAGAAAGAGGAATAGCCTGCCATGAAAAATGTTCTTGTGTTGGCAAGGCAGAAGTTTTAAGGTATGGGACGATAAATGAAGCAGGAAGTTGAATTTAGATACTACGAGATACCGGTTGGTGAGTATGTGACGGCAAAACTCGGAAAAGGCTGGGAGATGCCTTACGGGACTGAAACTCCGGGATTACTGCATTTTCATAATTATATGGAAATAGGGTATTGTTATTATGGCAGGGGGAAGCTTGTTATAAATGATACTGCCTACAATTATTCGGATGATATGTTCAGCGTCATACCTGCTAATATAGCGCACACTACTGAAAGTGAGGATGGTAGTGTGAGCAAGTGGGAATTTCTCTTTGTGGATGTCGATGGTTTTGTGAGAAATGAGATGGAGGATCTGCATTACAGTCCTGATGAGGTGCTTAGAACTATTTCAAAAGAGATAGTTTTAAGGCGGGCGTCGGACGATAAGCAGATGGCAAGACTGATCCTTCTTATAATGGATGAGTGCAGAGCAAAGAATCAGTACTCTGTCGATATAATCAAAGGGTATCTCAGGGCTTTTATACTGATGCTTCTTCGTATGACAAAGTCGGGCAGTAGGCTCAAGAATATAAACAGGGTAAATGGTTATGTCGAGCATGCCGCTGCCTTTATAGAAAGGCACTATAAAGAGGAACTTAAGGTTGCTGATATAGCAAGTGAATGTGGGCTTTCAGAAAGCCATTTCAGGAGGATATTTGAACAAAGTACCAATATGAAGCCTCTTGATTACCTTAATATGGTCCGTATAGACAAGGCGTGTGAACTTATCTATAAGGAGGACTATCAGATGGAGGAGGTCGGACGAAGGGTCGGATATAAGACAGCGTCAAGCTTCAACAGAAATTTCAGAGCCCTAACAGGCAAGTCTCCTCTGCAGTGGAAGTTGTCCCAGGAAAGAGAAGGAAGAACCCTTAAAAACTACCATATCAGCGCAAAAAAAGGCTGGGAAAAATGAGACATTGCGAAGCAATGCCTCGCAGCCCCAAACATCGCCGACAGGCGATCATAAATGTTTGGGGTATCAGGAAAAAT
>CADBPM010000011.1 GCA_902796595.1 uncultured Lachnospiraceae bacterium
ATAATTTCGTTTACGATAAACGTCGCCGAGAATTATTGCTGGATAGACTTGCTCTATCCGCAATTATTTTCTTCGCTTACTATAAAATTATGAGTGCTTTAGCAATAATGTCGGTGACAGGTATTTTTGTCACCGACATCATCTGTATGTGACTTTTATCTTATTTCAACACGGATCTCCTTATCTGACATAGGAATAAGTATTCTGTAGCAATTGTGTTTCCACATGATCGCAAGGCGCTTGTCATTTATAGGTATTGTTTCGATAAGAGGAGTGTCGCATCCAAATATATCCATTACTCCGAGATCACCTATCATAATCTTGACTGCTTTTCCATTGTCCGCGCCAGCTGAAATTATTTCCGGCTTTTCGTATGATATGAATGAAAGGGTGCAGGAAAGTGAACCCTCGTAGACATCATGTATTTCAACGTGACTCCCCTTAAAAAGAGTGGCTGCTCTTTTGTAGGACTTTATTCTTTCGTCATCAAAGGCCTTGGCGATATTCATTTCAAGGCTGGAGTCATTATCACCTAAAATACATGAGACTTCAGTTGCCTTGTATTCACTGCCGTCAAGTTCCATTATTATGCCGCTCTGTTCTCTTTTTGATGCACTTTCTGCTTCTTTTTCAAGATTTTCTTTTATTGCAATGCTTGCTTTACTTTCATGGAAGGTAGGCAGATTGTGGTATTGGGATTGCATTGCAAAAAGCTCATATCTTTTATCTGAAAATGTTTTTTTGGTATATGTCTGCACTCCAAGGTCGATGAGTAAAGGAGCCTTGCTTTTATACAACGTTATCGAGCCGGTATCATTGTGGTTGTGGCTGTCTGCGTTGTTACCAGCCTTTGCCGCAAAAGTGTAAGTATCATCTCTTGCTATCATGGTTCCGGTGCTTTCAAACCATGTATCCTGCGGCGGGATATTTTGAACCGGATATTCAAGCATTTCCTTGTGGTTTAATGCCATGAGCACATGGTACCAGAGGTTGTTTTCGGACCTTTGAAGCTTTTCCTCCCAAGTCTGATTTCTGTAATCATTTGCGGCAAAGGATGAGAGAGACGTATCGGAACAAGCCTTGCCAAAGAGGTAATCTCTGGCACTTCTGAGACCCGCAAGAGGAGAGCAGTCGGCATAGTTAATGTACAGGTTGTTTCCGATGTACATTTTAACAATGTAGTTTCCTATATTTTTAATGATCGGCTCATTGAATACGGGAGACATATCGTATCCGGCATCATTTAAAAGCCAGAGGCATCCCCACAGACAAAGTCCGGCGTGCCCATAGTACTGGGCACCTTCATCGCAACACCCATCTTCGCCATATCCGCTAATGAACTGGTCTATTGAATCGGCACTTTTTGAAATTATTTCTTGGGTCTCATTGGTTGAAATGATACCTTCGGGCCTTGTGAAAACGGTTAAAAATATATTCTGAATTATCCAGACTGTCCAGTTTATAAGTTTTGACCTTCCGTCACCCATCCACCAGAAAAATCTGCTAAGATAGGGGTCTATTATCCTTTTCCTAAGACTTTCATTGATATTTTCGGAAATAAAAGGGGACATCTTATTAAATACAGGTCTCATATGGTATTCAGCGAGTGCTATATCTGCGCCAGTTTCAGCTGCAAAAAGATCTATTACAGGTTCTTTTGTGTCAGCAATTGCCTCTGCATACCCCTTTGGAACACCAATATCATGAGCCGGATGGCACCAGCTTATTTCTTCAAGCATAAGAAAGATGCCTTCAAGGATTTTGTCGGTAAAACGCCCCTTGTTTTCTATAAGTTCTGCCATCACAAGATCACAGAGCATCTGTCTTCTTGAAAAGCTCTTGTCTTCATAATGAACCCTGTTTCCGGTCCTTGCAAATTCAAGACGGTCAGTAATAAGTATTACAGACCATTGCTTTTGCAGGGATTCTTCCCCTGCTTTGACTAACTTTTCTTTTAAGTCAGCAGGAATCTTATCCCAATACTCCCTTTTTGAGATATCAGGGATATTTATCATCTTTGCGCTGCAAGTCCTGCTCTTAACAGCATTTTTAACTAATGTAACAGACATATAACAAACTTCTCTAATTTTTTTGTCAGTGCAGTACCATTTTAACAAGCTTTCCCATAAATGAACTGTATGGAGGGTATCGTAAAGGAATGTCAAAAGCGCTTATGGAATCGACAATGCTTTTTTCGTGTGAAAATGCATCAAAACCAGCTTTGCCATGATAAGTGCCCATTCCACTTTCCCCCATTCCGCCAAAGGGAAGATTGGATGATGCAACATGAACGATTGTATCATTGATACAGCTTCCGCCAAATCTGCATCTTTTAACCACCTTATTTGCAAGCGCCCTGTCTTCAGTAAAAATGTACAGGGCAAGTGGTCTTTTGCGCTGATTTAGTATACTTATAACGTTATCTATATTCTTATAAGTAAGAACAGGAAGGATCGGTCCAAATATTTCTTCCTGCATCACCGGATCTTTAAAGGAAACATTTGTAAGAACGGTAGGCTCGATCTGCAGCTTTTCTTCATTTTGCCTTCCACCATGATAAATTTCGGTTCCGTTAAGCAAGGTTTCCAACCGGTTGAAATGCTTCTCGTTGATGATCTTGCCGTATTGAGGGCTGCTTAGAGGGTCTTTGCCATAAAGTTTTTCTATCTGATATCTTACCTCTTTTAGAAAAGACTCCTTAATGGATTCATGACACAAGACATAGTCAGGCGCAACACAAGTCTGCCCGCAGTTTACAAATTTGCCGAATACTATTCTTTTTGCCGCAAGCCTTATTTTTGCAGTCGAGTCAACTATGGCAGGACTTTTTCCTCCAAGTTCAAGGGTGACTGGAGTAAGGTGTTCCGCCGCATTTTTCATGACCACTTTTCCGACGGCCTGTGAACCTGTGAAGAATATATGGTCAAAGTTTTGCTTTAAGAGAAACTGGTTTTCGGTACGTCCACCAGTGATAACTGCTACAAGTTCAGCGTCAAACGTATCTTCCAGTATTTTTTTGATCAGATTGCCTGTTGCAGGAGAATAGGCACTCGGTTTTATGAAGACGGTATTGCCGGAAGCAATAGCATCAACGAGTGGCTCCATGGTAAGTAAGAACGGGTAATTCCATGGGCTCATTATAAGGGTCACCCCATAAGGCATTTTCCTTGTATAATTTACTGACGGAAAAGAAGAGATGTCGGGCATTACAAATTTCTTTGCTGAATACCTGTCAATGTGCTTCAGCATAAATCTGATCTCGCGGAACACCAGTCCTATTTCACACATATAGCTTTCTTCGGGAGATTTTCCAAGATCTGCATGCAAAGCATCGGTGATCTCATTGATATGATTTTTTATAGCCTTATATAATTTTCTAAGGTTTTTCTTCCTTGTTTCTGTATTCAAGGTGTCTCCGGAAAGAAAATATTTTCTCTGGGTTGAAATGAGCTGCCTAACATTATCTTCATCCATGGCTCTGCCTCCATAATTGTTTCCTTTAGAACAAAAACGTTACTTTGATTATGCTACTTTTATGTGATTTTTACAATAGTTAAAACTGCTTTGCTATCGACATCATATTTCGAAAATTTATACCCTTTTTACATTAGTCAATTGTTATTGAAGTGCGAGTGTGCTATTCTTATATACGTAAAAATATTTAAACGGATACCCCTGACATCGCTTCGTGATGTCTCAGTAAAAGGAGAAAAAATTATGGTAAAACACGTGATTATATGGCAGATTAAAGGTGAATGCAGAGCAGATGCAGAGAAGATAAAGGCTGCAGCCAAGGAAAATCTTGAAGCATTAAATGGACAGATTCCGGGAATGAGGGAGCTTCATATAAATATCAATGGTCTTTCAACTTCAAATGGAGACCTTATGCTTGACGGCTCATACGATGATTTTGAATCATTAAAGGGATATTCAGGACATCCAAAGCATGTGCATGTTGCAGATACCTACATCAGACCTTATATGCAGGTAAGAATGTGTTTTGATTACGAAGTTCAGGAATAAAGAGGTTTAATTATTTCAGTTCGGGTTTATTGCGATCAGGAGAGATTTATGCTTTTTAGCGACTATATATCTATTTTAAAGCCATACGATGAAGAATGGGTTCCGGAGAATACTGTTTTCAATGTTCATCGGTTGGATTATCAGCAGGAATACTATGCAGATACAGGATTAGGTACAGGCGGGACAGACAAGGTCAGGTTTATCTTTGATAAGAATCTGCAGATGTATAATGAATACCTTGAAAGTAATTCAAGGCTGATAAAGTATGAAGATCCGGAAGAAGCCTTGCGAAAGGAGCTTTATTTCACATCAAAGCTTGCAGGTTCAAATGTAAGTGATGAAAGAGCAGTCGAGATAAGGAAGGGCAGTCCGGTAGATAAGAGTAATTTCAGAGGCGAGAAAATAGTTGAAAACTGCGCTAAGGCAATAGATTGTCTTGATTTCAGCAAAAAAATCGATAAGAAACTTCTGTTAAAGGTCAAAGATACCATATTGGATGAAGTCTGTGACCATGAGGAAATACGTGGAAATGATTACCGCACAGGTGATGTTTTTCTCAGGTCAAAAAGAGGAGCAGACTTTGAAGATGTCCCTGAACTCATGGATACATGGATAAATTTTTATAATTCAGACGTTCTTGATGAGGCACCATATATTAAGGCGGCAGTTTTATTGTATGTTTTTGAAACTGTGCATCCTTTCTGCGATGGCAATGGAAGAGTTGGACATATATTTGCAAGGAACTATCTGCTTACAAGAGGCCATGAGGAGGCAATCGCAGTTTCCTTTGCACAGACAATAGCAAGGCACAGCGAATTATACGATGCAGCTTTTGTGCGTGGTGAAGAGTCTCATAACGATATCACACCATATCTTACATATATGATGAATGACATTTTGGTTCAGACCATTCATGAAGCACTGATGAAGCAAGACAGTTCAAAGAAGATATATATGCAGAGATGGGAAAATTGATTTTTTGATGATCAAATGGAGTGGTCTTCTTGAACTTAAGAGATGTGACATGGAGTAAGATATGAAACAAAAGGGTATAGATATGGTAAATGGCTCGCTGTGGGACAAGATCCTTATGTTTGCACTGCCATTGGCAGCTACAGGCATATTGCAGCAGCTTTTCAATGCAGCAGATGTTGCAGTTGTCGGTAATTTTACAGGTGAAAAGGGTGCTGCGTGTATGGCTGCAGTTGGAGCCAATACACCAATAATAGGCTTTGTTGTCAATTCTGTAGTAGGAATTTCTCTTGGAACAAATGTAGTTATAGCTAATGCTGTAGGAATGAATAATAAAGATACGCTCTCTAAGGCTGTTCATTCTTCAGTTCTTTTCGCGGTTCTTGCAGGAATCATTATCGGAATTTTTGGTGAGATATTTGCGCCGCAGATATTACAGTCTCAAAATGTACCAATGGATGTTTTACCGCTTGCGGAAAAATACCTTCGTATTTATATCATGGGACTTCCGGTCATTCTTCTTTATAATTTCGAAGCGGCAATCTATCGAGGAGTTGGTGATACAAGAACTCCTCTGATTGTTTTAACTGTATCAGGTTTTATAAATGTCATTTTGAACCTCCTTTTTGTTCTTGGGTTCAAATGGAACGTTGATGGCGTGGCAACAGCCACAGTAATTTCCAATGCTGTCAGCTCCATTGTACTTTTCCTTCTGCTTCTTAGAAGTAAAAGGGAAATAAGACTTATTCCATCTAAGATAAGGATCAATGAAAAGGTGCTGCTTAGGATACTAAGAATCGGCGTGCCTTCCGCAATGCAGAGCATGGCGTTTTCGTTTGCAAATATAATTATCCAGTCTTCTATCAATTCACTTGGTACGGTTATAATGGCTGCTTCTTCAGCCGCTTTCAATATTGAAGTGATAGCGTACTGTGTGTTAAATTCTTTCAGTCAGGCATGCACGACATTTGTAGGACAAAATTTTGGAGCTGGAAAAGTAGACCGCTGCAGAAAGGTATTAAAGTTATGCCTTATAGAGGATGCCTTTTTTTCTTTGGCATCTATTGGACTTATGCTTCTTACCGGCAGGGCTCTTCTTTCATTGTTTAATCAGGACCCGCAGGTAATAGAAAGCGGTTATAGCAGACTTATGATCATCTTTACTGCATATATTTTCAGTATGATATATGAAAATATGGCAGGGTATCTCAGAGGATTTGGAATCTCTATCACACCGGCATTACTTACTATCATTGGTATCTGCGGTGTCAGACTTGCATGGATATTTCTGGTATTTGCAAACCACCATGATTTCAAGACGATAATGTTTGCTTATCCATTAAGCTTTATAGTAACCGACATAATGATTGCGACAGCAATCATCATACTGAAACCTTCCCGCCGCAATATGCACTGTCAGGATGCAAATGGTAATAATAAGTAGAGGTGCCTTTCTATGATTCGTCTTTGTGTAAAATGAATAAAACAATGTTGAATTTTGGATTAAAGATGGTTATAATGTACAGTGTTAGATGAAATTAACCGCATGCTATCCAGGCAATCCGAGAGAAGCAACAAAAGAGCAGGTTATTGAAATGTTCAGACAGCTTATGCCTTGATGTCTGCAAAAAGTTTTAAAGTAAAGTCTGGCGGGGCGATACACTGGTCCGCCGGACTTGTTTTACATTCATGAAAATGAGAGGAGAAAAATATGTATCGCGACGATGATGATGAAGAATATGATTATGATGATGTAGATGATCCAGATGATTACAAATATTCCTCGGATGATGATTTTGATGAAATGGACAGCGACGACATTTATGACGATGTCTACGACGATGAATTTGAAGAGGATGTCTATGACCACGATTTTGAAGATGACTTGTCCGACGACAGGAAAAGCTATATAGATGACATAGATCTGGATACAAAAGAGAGTTCATCTGATAAGGATTTTATATATTATTCTACCTATAATACATATCCGTTGAATGATGAGCTTTATGACGAGGAAGATTCTCATAGCGATCACTATGGCTATGATACCGGAAACTACGACCCAGACACTGATACCTATTATTCTGATGATGATACCGAATGAATTGAAAAAATTTTTTATAAGAACTCTGTCATGTTGAAATGGCGGAGTTCTTACTTTTTGCGGGTATATTGCAGGTCTTTATAGGCAAGCTTGCCTAAAAAAAATGTTTTGGAGAACTTGATTATAAAAAAGCATAGTGTTAAAATATAAAAAATAATATATAAAATAAAAATTATCTTAAATATTAAAGAAAATTTTTAGAGCTGTTTCTGGCAGTTAAACGGATTAAATGCAGGTGATGATTCACTTTCATGAAAAGAGGAGTGAAAGATGAATATACTACTAATAGGGGGTTCTGGAACCTTTATAAACAGTCTGATCGATAAGTTCCGGAAAGAAAATCACAGAGTATATCTCTTGACAGGCAGGAATTATCAGAGTCAGGAGTCTGAATACTCAAAAGTCTTTGAGACCTATCATTTATCGTATGATAAGACTGTAATAATGGATGTTATGAAGAGTGTAAATCCAGATATAACTATTTTCATGGGTGCCTTTGACACAAACTTTATCTGGGCACAGGAAAATGCGGACTCTTTGCATTATATAGCAGGGTTAATGAACATTTTAAATATTTTCTCAGCCTGTGCAAAGGGGCGGTTTGTCTATCTCTCTTCTAATGATGTTTACGAAGAATGTAAATCTGATATTGATATTGCAGAGGAAGTACAGCCAACATCGAAAACAGTCAGAGGTATGGCTCTTGCAGAAGGCGAGAGTATATGCCAGAACTTTTCCAATAAGCGCGGAATAGATATAATAACGCTGAGACTTGACCATCTGTGCACTCTTCCTGTCGACAGAAACTGTATAAGTAATGTTTGTGACAGTATGTGTCTGGATGCGATGAGCGGGAAAACCATATACAGTTCTCATGGACGTAGGTTCTCACTTCTTTATGAAGCTGATGCAGTGGAGCTTGTCAGTAAGGCTGCTGTAGCCCCGTCTCACAATTTCAACCTGTATAATATCTCATCCGCAAAAGATGTAAGCGAGGCAGAGCTTTCTTTGTGGATAAAGGAAGAACTTGAGGGTGCAAGTCTAAAGGATGTTGAAAAGAAAAGAGAAATTATTATAGAGGAACCTAAACCATGCATAGAAAGTCGTCTTGTTTTATCAAATCGCAGATTTGCAAGTGAATTTGGTCTTAAAATATTTCACGATGCAAGAGATATTGTAAAGATGACGACAGCTCACATGTATGCCAATAAAGCAAGATTTTTGGCAGGGTATACTATAAGACCTACCATGTTGAAACGGATTGCTTGGCATTTCAAGCAGCTTGCAAAGGACTTTATTCCTCTTATAGAAAATTTTGTAGGTATTTTTATTGTACTGTTTGTCAGTTATAAAACAGCTAATAATGCATATTTTGACGAATTGAATCTTTTCTTATTATATGTGCTTTTGTTTGCCGGAGTATATGGGCAGGCACAGGCAGCAATTGCAGCCACGCTCTCTTTTATCGGCTATTGTATACTGCAGGGGGCAGCTTATGGAGGTCTTGCGGTGCTCACTGATACCAATACTTATATCTGGCTTGCCCAGCTCTTTATTGTAGGGCTTGTATGCGGAAATATGCGGGATGTGATAAAGGTGCAGAAGCAGGAATATGTGGAAGAGGTTGAATTTATAAAGGAAGAACTTGTTGATATAAGAAGCATCAACAGAAACAGTATCAGAGTTAAAAATGCTCTTGAAGAACAGGTAGTTATGCAAAAAGACAGTATAGGCAAGGTCTATGCTATCACATCGAAACTAGATCAGTTGACTGCAGATGAGGTACTATTTCAGGCAGTTGAAGTAATTGAAGAAATGCTTGGCACAAAGGATGTGGCTATTTACCTTGTTGCAAATGATGAATATGCACGTCTTTTTGCCGCAAGTTCTAAAAAGGCACGTTCACTAGGCAAGAGTATACGATACAAGACTCTCGAAAATATGTATGATGAATTGTCGAATGGTAAAGTATATATAAACCGTAAACTGGAGGAATCATACCCAGTTATGGCAGATGCTATTTTTGATGGCGATCGCATGGAGGCCGTTATTATGGCATGGGGACTGCCATGGGAGCGCATGTCCCTTGCTCAGGCAAATCTTTTGCAAGTAATTGCACTTCTTATTGAAAGGTCTATGCTTCGCGCGATGAAGTATATCAATATGCGAAGTAATCTTCTTGATGATGCAGGGCAGTTCAGAGAAATGATAAAGACGTATACTTCAGCTAAAAAGAAGAACTTAATAGAATGTGAATTCCTAACGTGGTCTTCCGATGAAAGTAAAAATGAGGAGAATAAAAAGCGCTTGCTGAAGCTCTTAAGAGATACCGATTATGTAGGTCCACTTGAGGATGGCAGCACGGGGATATTGCTTACTAATGTGAACGATATTGATTTGTTACAGATAATGGAGAGGCTTCAAAATGAAGGATTTACCTGCTTGAAAAAAGGACTTTAAATATGAATTATGAAAGAGCATTTATAATTGTTCTAATAATAAATTCAATAGTGACATCAATCTACATCCTTTATAACTTTATTGTAAGACGTGAAAAAACGAAGAATGACAGGTCTAGTTATTGGGTCAGAGCTATAGTTATGTTTCTATGCCCGATTGTAGGAATAACGCTTTTTTTATCAGCTCATGTTATTTATAAGTTTGTTTTTTCCAAGTCTGTAGATCTGTCGGAGGTTATCTTCAGTAAAGAAAGAACCGAGTCCAGTATTAATGCCGATGTAGAAAGAGAAAGTAATCTCATACCGGTAGAGGAAGCACTTGAAGTAAGTGATAAGGAAGATGTACGTTCACTTATGTTTTCTGTAACGCAGATGGATTTTAAGAAAATGCTTTCTGTTATTGCACTTGCCCTGGATTCTTCTGACAGTGAAACTTCTCATTATGCGGCATCGATTCTTCAGGATGTAATCGATGATTTCAGGTTGAATGTGCGTAAAGAGTATGCCAAGATACAGAAACTTATTGAGGAAGGCGAAGCGGATGAAGGTACCGTGAGTCGTGCCTTGGCACTTCTAGGATACATCAATGAGATATTAACTCAAAGTGTATTTATGGAGAGTGAGCAGCTTTTCATGACCGAGCTGATGAATAAGCTTGCAGGTGATGTTTATAAGCTCGATAACAGAGCAATGAATCCGGAACAGATTGGCTGGGTCGTTCTAAGAACTCTTGATGTAAAATTATATGAAGATTGTGCCTTGTGGTGTAAGAGAATTAAAAGTATATATCCGGACACACTGGAGTCGTATTCTTGTTGTATGCAGTTATATTATGCGAAGAATGACAGAAAAAACTTTTTCCTTGTTATGGATAAACTAAAAAAATCAGATGTTGTTGTAGATCAGAAAACTTTGGAAATTTTGCGAATGTTTTCCTGATGGAATGCAATATTTTAAGGAAAGTATATAATTATGCAAAAGATGATTTCAATTAAGAAGTTCTTATCTATAGTATCTCTGATGGTGGTGACCTTTTTACTGTTGCAGGTTCCTGTTTTAGTTAAGGAAAGGGCAAATAATTATAATATCAATCGTTATGTAAGGAACACAGGAATAAACAGTGAAAATGTATGGAAAGCGTCTTCTAAGGATCCTGTAGCTTTTTTTATCGGAAAAAGTAGCTCGCCTGTAAAAAACATGATGGAAATATGGTCGGGCTATAGAAGGTATGCTTTGAAATGTGCTGATAGCGTAGAAGATATCGGTAAAGACCAGTATAACATCATGGTGATAGACCTGAAAGAATTATCACCTGATAAAGCAGGGAAAATTGCTAAGACGGCAGCAAATAATGGGAAGATAGTGGTGCTTGCCGGAGTGGAGAATGCTCTGAAAAAGGAGAATAACAAAGAACTTAAAGAAAGCCTTGGCATCTATAAGGTGCGTGATGAAAGCGTAAAAACGGAGGGAGTTCATCTCTATGATGGCTTTTTACTTGGAGGCGAGGCAATCTACAAGCCTAAAGATCAAAAAGAATATAAAGAACGAATGGACCTTGATGAGAAAATTCCATGGCTTACATTAAATTCTGGAACTAAAATTTTTGCTGTCGGCTTGCTTCCGGATGAAATGAATATTGACAAAGGCAGTATCGGAGAGGAATGGATGCCACCGCTTTTTTGGCGGTATAGCTATGGAGATGGGTTTGTTTATGGTATTATAGGGGACTATATGGAGGAAGTATCCGGTGTTGGAATTCTCGACGCAATTATATCTGATGTGAAAAGTTATGATATTTATCCTGTGGTGAATGCGCAAAATCTGACAGTTTTAAATTTTCCAACTATGGCAGATGAAAATACAGCTGTTCTTACATCCATTTACAGTATGCCTCTTACTAAAGTCATGTCGGAGCTTGTCTGCCCGGAATTATACAATTTAAATTCAGCGAGTTCCTTCAGAATGACATGTATGATGACAACTCAGTATGATTATAAAGATGAAGTTGAGCCAACCGACTGCAAACAATGGATAAAGTATTTGAAAATGATGAACGAAGACGGTTGGGAACCAGGATTGTCCATGTATTCAAAATCAGATATATCTGCAGAGAATAAGTTTTTAACAGATTTTCATTATATTAAAAAAACGGGAAGCAAGTATCCATACAGCTCAATATATGCTAATGATGAGGAAGTATCAAAGGGTGCCAGGCAACTTGATAGTATTATAACTGCCTCAGTTCCGTATAATGTTAATCTTGCACCGTTTGGTTTGTCAGAGGATAATTTGAGTTTACAGAGAATTACTGATTTTGCTTTCCACCATACTTATAAAGATGATATAAGGACGAGGTGTTTTGAAACAGCTCTTGCTTATACTAATATACTGTATGATATGGAGAATATTGCTTTTCCTGTAGAAATGAGCGACCAGATTGAATACTATATTGAACAGTGCAATGCGAATATTGTTACTTATTGGAAACCATTTGCTGCTTTTCAAAAGACAGTATTATCTGAAAGTGATGAGAGGGTACGCAGATTCCTGAATCTTACCTTTACCGAAAGTCGTAAAGGTAACACGATAAATCTTACAACTGATGAGCAGACATATTTTATATTGCGAACTCATGGAGAAGAGGTCGAAAGTGTTGCCGGAGGCACATGCGACATGATAGAAGAGGGAGCCTATCTATTGTATTCTAATGGAAGGACCATGGAAATCACTCTTGAAAATGAAAACTAAAAATATGGGAGTATGATATCAGCGTATGAGAGTTTGTATCATAACAGAAGGAAGTTATCCTTATGTGGTAGGAGGAGTATCTTCGTGGATTCATAACCTGATAAAAGCCTTTTCCGATGTGGAGTTCGTTCTTTGGGAAATCGTGTCCGACAGGCATCAAGAGAGAGAATTCATGTATGAGTTGCCGGAAAACCTTACGGAAATATATGAAGTCTATCTTCAGGATGATGATTGGGACATAAATGGAAGCAAAGAAGAACATAAGAGACTGAAGAAGAATGAATACGAGGTATTAAAGAGCCTTATGATCGGTGTTGAAACAGACTGGCATGGATTATTTGAAATGCTTCATTCTTCAAAATATGGAATAGAAGAGCTTCTTATGGGCGAAGATTTCTTGCATATTACCAGAGAATTCTATGACAGAGAGTATTCTCAGATTCCATTCTGTGATTTTTTATGGACTTTGCGTTCTATTTACATGCCGCTCTTCCAGGTAATACGCAGTGAAATTCCCAAAGCGGAAATTTATCACTGCGTGGCAACAGGATACTCTGGAGTTCTTGGAAGTATGGCAAAGTATTATCATAAAGGCGGACTTTTACTCTCGGAGCATGGTATATATACAAGGGAAAGAGAAGAAGAACTGATTAAGGCAAACTGGGTTGACAATGTATACAAGAAAATATGGGTTGATCAGTTTCATAAAATGTCGCGACTTGTTTATGATGAGGCTGAGTCAGTTGTAAGCCTTTTTCCACATGCACGCAGCTTACAGGTTCAGATTGGTTGTCCCAAGGAAAAGACTCTTGTTATTCCGAATGGTATTTATGTTGACCGTTTTCAAAATCTGCCAGACAAGCGCTCGGAGGAACTTGGAATTGTCAATATTGGTGCTATTGTAAGAGTTACTCCGATAAAAGATATTAAAACAATGATACAGGCATTTTACTTTGCCAGTAAAAAGGTGCCTAACCTCCATCTTTGGGTCATGGGAAATACCGAGGAGGAGCCTGAGTATGCTAAAGAATGTTTTGAGCTTGTTTCGGTACTTGGAATAGAGAATCTGGTTACATTTACAGGAATTGTGAATGTTACAGAATATCTTGGGCGTATGGATATGACGATACTTACTAGTATCAGCGAAGGTCAGCCTCTTACTATATTAGAGAGCTTTGCCGCTTCAAAGCCTGTAATTGCCACTGACGTAGGAGATTGCAGAGGACTTATTTATGGAAATAAAATAGGTGATAAGGAAGCAGGTATTTTGACACATGTTATGAATGTGGAAGAAATTTCGGATGCAATCGTCAAACTTGCGACAAATGAGGAGTTGTGTAAATTCATGGGGCAGGTCGGCAGAAAGAGGGTGGCAAAATACCACAGAATAGAAGAAATTAATGACAGATATAGGGATCTGTACAAAGAAATTTACAAAAATAATGGAGTAAATCAGAGCAAAAGGAAACTGAGGTAAATTATATGGCAGGGATAGGAGTAAAACTTAATAAGATATTCAAGCAGGAAACCATAAGTGCCAATCTTGTCGGCTATTCTTACAGTCTTGTAGCTACTATATTGCCAATGCTGTCAATTATAGGTGCTGTTGCTCTTATGCATCTGACGCTTGATTATAAACATACTCAATACTCTGGACGTTGGCTTGTGTCTGATACACTACTTTATATATGTATATTTTCACTTATTATATGCTCGCCACTTAATTCCGTTCTTTCCAAATTCCTTTCAGATGTTGTTTGCGATGAAAAATATGACGATGTGATGCCATGCTATTATGTAGGACTATTTTTAAGTACGCTTGTGGTATGCATAGTTGGAACGTGCTTTTGCTTGTGGGAATATTTTGTAGGAAAGGTACCGATAAATTTTGTTTTTGCAGGATATTGTGGTTTTGTTTCTCTTACATTTGTTTTTTACTCCATGATTTATCTTATAGTTTGCAAAGATTATGTGCGCATATCCCGATTCTTTCTTGAAGGAATGGGTATATCCGTAATTTTATCATGGATTTTTGTATATCTGTTTAACGTAGACTTGTTTTTTTCAATGCTTGTTTCAATTGATGCAGGCTTTCTTATAATAGCTATCCTCGAATTTGCTTTGGTAAAAAGTTATTTTCGTGAAAATAGCAGAAATTATCAGAAAGTATTTGATTATTTAAGACGCCATAAAAAGCTCATGTTAGCCAACTTTTTCTTTATTTTAGGGCTTTTTATTCACAACTTTGTCTTTTGGAGTACAGACATGCACACTGTTGTAGCCTCTACATTTGTCAGTGCAATAAATTATGATCTGGCCACATTCTTGTCAATGATCACAAATATGACAGTAAATGTAATCTTTATTGTAAGATTGGCAATGGAGTTTCATTTCCGCTATAAGGAGTATATGGAAGCTGTTATAGGCGGTCGAGGCATAGATATTGACAGGACCAAACAGAGAATGTTCCGTATAATGTCAGAGGAGCTTGTGAATACTGCGAGATGGCAGTTTATTATAACACTTATAGGCGCCACAGTTATGTCTGTTATATTGCCGGCTGTTGGTATGACTGGACAGACTATGCGTATTTATCCATGTATGTGTACGGGCTATTTTATTCTGTTTATCATGTATTGTGGTATCATGTTTCTTTATTATCTGGATGATACCATTGGAGCTCTCTTGGCATCGCTTACTTTTTGCTTGAATACATTTATCGTGGCATTTATTGCTACGCGCATGCCAGATTGCTGGTATGGCCTAGGAGTAACTATAGGTGCATTTTCAGGATGGTGTGTTGTCTATTACAGGTTGCAACGAATGGAAAAAAGAATAGATGCACATATATTTTGCCGTGGTTATTTACTTAAAAAGCGTAAAGAGAATAAACCTTCATCGAAAATTTTTGACAGGAAAAGTATAAGATGAAAAAACAATTGATAAATTTAACGGAAACGACCAATTATTTATCAAACCCTGGATGCGGATGGTACACTATTTATATATTTGATGCAGGGAAAGAAGTTGAAAAGGAAAAGATTGTAAATAGTCTTAGGGAAGATGAATCGATTGCACTTGTTGAATTTGATATAAGTGCATATAAAAATATGGAGTTGCCGAATGTGGTATTTAATCACCTTTCTGATATATTGAACTGTTTTTATGAAAATGGGAAAGACGTTATTTTTAGGCTCCTGTACGACACAAAAGGGCATGGAAAAGAGAGTGAACCGGTTCATTTTGAAACAGTACTCTCTCACGTTGGCAAAGTTGCTTCTTTTATGGCTTCCTACGTTCATTGTGTATATATATGGCAGGGGTTAGCTTTGGGAAGCTGGGGCGAAATGCACTCAACTAGATTTGGTACGATTGAAAATTATCAAAAGATATGGAAAGTAATAAGGGATTCACTTAAAGATAAGGATATTTTTTTTGCAGTAAGACGACCTGTTCTTTGGAGGGGACTTCACACAAAGAGTGATTTTTTGCGAGGGAATTATGAAAATATGGGACTTTTTAACGATGGAATATTTGGTTCCTGCACAGATTTAGGTACTTATGCCAAGAATTCTGAAGAAAGTACAGATTGGGACGCGCCATGGGGCCCTAAAGCAGAATTTGAATTTGCGGGCAAGCTTTGTGAAAAAGTTCCTCATGGTGGAGAAGCCGTGAATTCCATATTTTACGCAAATAATTTTGGCACTAAAGAAACAATTTCAAGACTGGCTTCAATGAAAATTTCGTATTTGAACCAAAATCATGATCCGGGAATCATTGAACGATGGAAATGCAAAATTATGGATAAGGGAGGAATCTGGCAAGGAAAGTCTTTGTATGATTATATAGGGACTCATTTGGGATATAGATATTGTATTCGTAGGATATTAATTGAGTCGGGATTAATAATGAAGAAGCTTAAGATTTCGATATTGATAGAAAATATTGGATTTGCACCTGTTTATCAGGAAACAGAACTTAATCTGTATTATGGCAAAAGTGATGAATATAGGTTTAAGATAAAGGAATCTGATCTGCGACAGTGTCTGCCAGGAAAAATATCCTGTTTTAAAGTTGTTATTCCAATTGTGCAGGGTATTCAATTGCATTTGTCTCTTGAAGCAGTGCGAAAGATTGATGGAAGGAAGATTCTATTTGCAAATCCTTCTACCAAAGATGGAAAAGTAATACTTTATCAGGCTTAAAAGTGGAGAGTAGGGGATATGAGTAAGTATTATTGGTTTTTTGAGGCTGTGAAAGTAGTAATAGCATATGGATTTTTAGTATTTGTCTGGCCGTGTTTAGTATTTCGCAAATGGTTAAAAGGGCGCTCTAAAACGGTTCTTTTTTCATTCTGCGTATTGATCACAGGCACTCTTCTGCCATTTTGCGTGCTTATTTTGGGCCTCATTCATCTGTTAAATATCTGGATTGTGCGAATTCTTTTTTGGGTTAGTCTTGGCTTAGCACTTTATCCATTGCTCCCACGTATAAGCTGGTGGGAGGATATTATCAGACGTATTGCAAACCATACTTTAAGCTTCAGGCAGATTGCTGTGATATTAGGAGGGAAAGCTTGTTTCTTACTGAAAAATTTCTTAATATGGTTTAAAAGAGAGATACTTCCCCATATAGTGGAATATCTTGTTTTGACATGTGTGATAATATATGGAATTTTATGGACAGCAAAAGGAGTTTTCGATGATAAATTATATGGTTTTGGTGATATGTATGTGCATCATCAATGGATATATGGACTTGTTCAGGGAAAGGCTTTCTCAGGTGGAATTTATCCTGAAGGAATGCACGCTGTCATTTATCTAATACATATCTTATTTGGAATTGAAATTTACAGCATTAATCTGTTCTTTTTTATTCCTCGCAATATTGTATTATTTCTTGCGGGATATTTGCTTGTAAAGCAGTTATTTCACTGGAGATATGCAGGTATAGCAGCGATGTGTGCTTTTGTAGTGCTCCGTGTGGATTATTATTTATATGTTATAAGATTACCAAGATTAGCATGGGCATTGCCGCAGGAATATGGAATGATAGCCTCACTTTTAAGTGCTTTGTTTTTATACTGCTATCTTAAAGAAGAAAAGAAACCTGGTTCCAAGAATGATAGTAGTAAAACAGGCTGGATAAGTGGAATACTTAGAGAAATAGTAACTGATGAAAATTTGCTCCTTTTCCTTTTAAGCGTTCTTATGACACTTATCATGCATTACTATGCCACAATATTTGCCTTTATTTTATGTATAGGGGTAGTGATTCCACAAATACATCGAGTATTTACACTAAAATATTTTCGATCACTTTTTACTTCAGTTATATTCGCGTTTATGATAGGCTTTATGCCTTTTGCAATAGGTCTTATGGAGGGGATAGAGCTGGAACATTCGCTTTATTGGGCGCTTAGCGTGATGGAAGATACTGAAGAACAGAACCAGGGAACATCGGAATCTGAGATGGCAGAAAAAACCGTAACCAGTGAAAAGACATCGGGTTCAGAGTCTGTATTGGATGTATATCTTTTTCGAAGGAATCCGTTTTATTCTCCGATATATATGAAGCTTGTGCTGACTGGTTGGTTCCTTTCAATCGTCGTTCCGTTGGTATGGTTTTTATTTAGCATAACTTTTAACAGAATAAAGAAAAGGGAAATTCTGTATTCAGATAAATTTTTAGGGTATTTTACACTCGCAATTATCCTCTTGGTGGAAATTACTTTTGCAAATGCAGAAGGACTTGGCTTGCCGGTTATTATGTCTGGTTCGAGAATGACACTTTTAACGCACCTTTTAATGTGTGCACAAATGGTAGTGCCCCTTGATCTTCTGTTTCTTATATTTAGCAATATTTTAGCCAAGTGGCTTCGACATATTTTATCAGTAAGTTTTATGCTTTCGATTTATGCTGTGGCGATATGCACAGGAAATTTGCATGGTCCTTTGTGTGCAGAAATTGTACAATACAGTGCAACGGTAAATACTATAGAGCGCATTAAGGAGCAATTTCCTGAAAAGACATATACTACAGTGGCTACTACCTCAGAATTATATCAGGTTATTGAACATGGGTTTCATGAGGAATTAAGCAATTTTATCGGATATCAGGAAAATCTTATTAAAGCAGATACCGATTTTTATTGTTTGCCAACAAAATATATTTTTTTGATGATAGAAAAGAGGCCTATTATTGTCGGCTTTGAAGAAGTAAAATATTATACTGGACCTAATTGGTTGATATATAATGATCCTGAAAAAAATTATAATACTTCGATCATGGCTGGGAAAATTTCAGAAGATGCAGCGTGCGAAGACATAAGTAATATAAATCTAAACGAATGGAATGAAACATATAAAAATGAAAGGATACGCAATATTTTAGAGTCAAAAATGTATTATTGGGCACAAAAATTTAAAAAAATGTATCCGAATGAAATGAAGACCTACTATGAAGATGAAGATATTGTATGCTATTGCATAACTCAAAATCCGCAAAACCCATATAATTTAAAACTAAAAAATTGAACTTTAATATTAAGGGTAAAAGAGGGGGAAGCTTGAAACAATGTTTCGAGCTTTCATTGGTGTTGCAGCAGGCACGACACCGATGAATACTATGCCTGTGGTAAGGTACGAAAAAATGGGACTTTTGATGCAGATCATGACTGTCGTGGCGGGCATTTTTTTGATATTTGTCAGTGAAAATGCCGTACACAGAAAACACATGTCTGAACTTAAAGGATTTATGTGGATGATCCTGGGGCTGACTCTTGCAATACTTGGATTAATACCGGGCTTAGTAGGTGTCCTTGCGTCTTTCTTTGAAATCAAGTGGCCACCGGCAATTGTAGTATATGCGGCTATAATACTTGGTTTCAACCTGATATTTACGCACTCAACAGAAACAACTGTACTTAGAAAGCAGCTTATGGAGCTTTCTATGAAGCTATCTATGGCGGAATTTGAAGATGAGGGAGGTTTTTGTAAGGATAAAGGAGCAGATGCCAAAAGCAGGAAAGACGTATTATTAGTCATGCCTGCCTACAATGAGGAGAAAAATATAGGTGAAATTCTTAAGACTTTAAAATCCTCTGAATTAAGCAAGATCGTGGATATCTTAGTCATTGATGACGGCTCTGCAGACAATACCTCTATGGTTGTGAGGGAGTACGGTGTTCATGTTATGCGCCAGCCTTTTAATATGGGCTATGGGGCAGCCTTACAGACTGGCTATAAATTTGCTGTTAACCATGACTACAAATATCTGCTTCAGATGGATTCAGACGGACAGCATGATGTGTGCAATCTGAAATGTTTATTGGATAAGCTTGGATATTTTGAAAAAAATGCGAGTGGGAAACCTGATATCGTGATAGGGTCACGTTTTTTAAGCGGAGCAGTTTCTTTTTATATATCATCAATCAAACGTGTGGTGATAGCTGGATTCAAAGGTCTGATATATCACTATACGGGATATAGACTGACGGACCCTACAAGCGGTCTTTGGGGAATGAATAGGGCTGCATTCAGTTTTTTTGCCGAATATGATAATTTCAACCTGGATTACCCTGATATAAATATAATATTACAGGCACTTTTAAATGAATACAAAATAGAGGAGATACCGGCTGTAATGCATGCAAGGGTTGCCGGAACTTCAATGCACTCAGGTATAAGGTCAGCGTTAAAGTACGCAGTTGTAATGGTTCTTAGTACGATTACTGTTCTTAAGAAATATCGGAGGAAAAAAGTTGGAGAAAGAAAGCAATCAGAAAATTGATATAGTGCTTCCGTGGGTGGATGGGAGCGACTCTGACTGGCGCAGGGAGCGAGCAAAGTGGCAGGGGGGCAGTCTTAGTGAGAATGCTGACGACAGAGAAGAGAGGTATCGCGACTATGGCTTGCTTCGCTACTGGTTCAGAGGAATAGAAGAGTGCATGCCTTGGGTAAGAAAGATTCATTTTATTCATTATGGAGGAAGGATTCCTGACTGGATAAATACAGAACACCCTAAGCTTGATATTGTATGTCATAGCGATTATATCCCGTCTGAGTATCTGCCTACTTTCAGCTCACATGTTATAGAACTGAATCTCTTTCGAATCAAGGATTTAACGGAAAATTTTATTTATTTTAATGACGATATATTTATGCTGCAAAAATCAGTTCCGGAAGATTGGTTTAGAAAGGGATTGCCGGTAGATATGCTTTCCTTTTGCCCGGTTCTTACGGATAGACTTGATGAGGTAATGCCTTACATACGACTTAACAATTCCGTAGTGCTTACGAGGCATTTTGATAAAAAAGAAGTAATTCATCGCTTGTTTTTTAAATTACTTCATATAGGGTATCCACCGCTGATATTTTTTTATAATCTTGCAGAAATGGTCATTCCCAGGTTCAGTGCATTTTTAACATGGCATGATCCTTCTCCTTTAAAGAAAAGCTATCTAAAAAAAATTTGGGAAGAAGAGCCGGAGATAATGCACAGCACTTCAATGCATAAGTTCAGAGACCCAAGGGACGTAAGCCAGTATCTGGTGAGGGAATGGATAAAACTTTCAGGTGAGTTCGTGCCGGCAAATGTAATGCGACGGGCGCATTTTATGTATATGACCCGTTTGAGCGATAGTGATATTAAAAAGATTGAGAAACGCAGGATAAAATGCGTCTGTATCAATGACAGCTACGAAGGAAAAGATAATGATACGGCGGCTTTAGCTATTAAAGAGGCTTTATCAAAGGCATTTCCGCATAGATCGTCTTTTGAGTTATCGTAAACGTCGTTAAAGAATAAGGACTAGCTGGCCATGTGTTATCGCTCACGAGATGGCAAGCATAGTGTATTACCGGACTTTAGCAGATAATACAATACGTGAGAGCGTGATATTAATGAGGAGCAGGGGAGTATATGGAAAGCAGAACCCAAAAATCGGCACGAAATTATTTTTACAGCATAGTCTCACAGGTCCTGCTTCAGGTTATAAAATTTATTACAGTTACCGCATTTCTTAAGACATTCGGGGCAGACTATCTGGGAATCGATAATCTATTTGTAAACCTTTTGACTGTTATTTCGTTGGCGGACCTTGGTCTTGCCAGTGCGATGGCTTACAGCTATTATGGACCTTTAGCAGAAGGAAACGAAGAAAAGCTTGCTGCATTAACGACGTATTTTCAAAAGGTATACAGAGGAATCATTCTTTTGATCGGTATCATAGGCTTACTCGTCATGCTGTTACTGCCATATATTGTAAAACTTGACACAGAAATCCCGCATTTAAGAGTATATTATATACTGGCACTTTTAAATACGATGTTGTCATATATATGCGCGTATAAAGCTACAGTTCTTACAGCCGACCAAAATGGCTACATGCTTACAAGAATTGACATTGTAGCTAATATCTTGATGGCGATAGTAAGACTTTTTGTTATACTGGTGTTTAAAAGCTATTTTCTTTTCCTTCTGACGGCGGTAATACGCACAATTCTAGGAAATGTCGCATATTCAATTGTTTCAGATAGGCAGTATTCGTTTATTTCTGAAAAAAAAGCGCTTTCTGAAACTGAACGTAAAGAGGTGATCGGTGCTGTCATACCTTCATTTGTTAATAAATTCTGTGATGTAATGGGAAATACTACTGATTATCTGCTCACATCTGTTATGATTGGAACTCTTACAGTAGGGTACTATGCAAATTACTCAACAATACAGAAAATTGCTACATTGCCATATACACTTCTTACATCAGCCATAACATCCAGTGTTGGGAATCTCATCTCAAGTGAAGACGGTGACATGAGATACGAAGTATATCAACAAGTAAGAATCTGCGGTTTTATAAGTTGTGCTGTTATAATCCCATGTTATTCGTCGCTTGTAGGTAGCTTTATAAAACTTTGGGCGGGTGATGAATATGTCTTGACAATGTCCGTGCTTGCGGCAATCTGTATCAACATGTTTACACTGTATTACGAGCAAACTTTATTACCTTTTCATGATGCAATGGGACTGTTTAGATATACAAAAAAAATAAAACTGATTCAAGCTTTTTTGAACCTTGGCCTTTCTATTTTACTTGGGCATCTTATTGGATTTGGAGGGATAATACTTGCATCAGCACTTTCAAGACTTATGACATCTGGTTGGTATGTACCTAAAATTGTTTTTGCAAAGTGCTTTTCAAGAAGCCCAGCAAAATATCTAAGAGATTATATATTTAGTGGCGCCTATACATGTTTGCTTTCTTTGGTATGTATTTTTATAGTGTATTTATTTAATATAAAAACATGGATGGGGTGGATTTGCGAGGCTATAGGCATACTTTCCTTCTGTATTATACTTACTTTGCCTATTGCATCCAGGATGAAAGGGAGCGAAGGTCTAGTCAGTAAATTTCACATCATATTTAGTAAAAGAGTGTAGTATTTAATGCCAGGAATCTGGTGTTTTATCGCCAGAAGTGAATTGAGACTTTGATACAATAAACCTTGAATGACCGTATGATAAAGTCGAGGCAAAACTTGCCTCGACTTTATCATGCTAATAACTGCTTATAAATTGATTAATTGTTTGAAATATTCTCCTTATTCGTACAAAAAGGGTTTTAAAATCATTTATTCAATGGTTTCTAATATAGTTTCTACTATTGAATCTGTATATTCAGTCGAATAATCAGAAAAACATTTATCAAATGCCAATTCCATATATACATCTACTAATTGCTCCAATTCTTCGTCAGACATAGATTCAAGGGCTTCTTCTTCATAATCTTCGTGCATTATAGTTGCAATATCTTCAAGTATATTATCGCTGTCCATATAGCTTAAGCATGGCTGCAAGATTTTTTCCTGAATACATTTATCAGTGTCTGTCAATATTTTTTCAAAAAAAACATCATCGTATGATAATCTTTCAAAAGAGTCATCACTCATTTCACAAATTATCGCCGTATAAATTTTTTTATAAAGATCATAGAGCCTTTTCTCGTAAATTGTTGACTCTTCATAATTAAGTGTTTCATCAAAACCTTCGCAAAGAGTTTTTGCAAAAATGTTTCTGTTCAATGCATCTTCAGATTCTTTTTGCTCCTCTTTGGTTTGTGCAATATCTATATTCTTATCGGCCTTCTTGTTAGAGTTTTCAATCGCGCTTTGCCAGTCAAAGTTGCCTGCTTGTGCTTTAAATGAATTTTGATAAATGGCATCGACTTTATGATCCTTATTAAGTGTATTGGAACCAATAAGGAAATAATTATAGCTTAACACTGGTGTTTTTGCGATTGGATCATCCCACGTAGCATCTATGTAATACCATTTTTTATTTATTTTTACGGCATTCCATGCATGTGCTTCATTTGCGTAGCCAGTAATATAGCGAGCATCTATACCTGCGTCCGTAAGCATTTTATACATTAAAAGGGAATATCCTTGACAAACTGTAGTGTGCTTGTCTGCAATTAGTCCACCATAAGCAGAGTGATCTACCATGCTTTGGTCATAAGAAACCAGATTTACAATATAATCATGAATTACCTTTACTTTTGCCACATCGGACATTTTTGCTACTTTTTTGCTTTTTAAGACGGATTTTATCTTTTTATTCAGTTGATTAACCTGCGACTTTGTTTCAGTGTAGTGAACGGAAAAAGTATATGCACATTCACTTTGGTTATATATACTTGAATAGCCAATATTTACCAGAGATCCATACATAAAATCAGCGTCATCACTTGTATTTTTGTCATCAAGTTTAGATGCATTCCAAACCATATCCAATGGAGCTGATGGTAATTTTTTGTAGGAAGAATTGTCATACAAAATTGTAAAGGTTTTCTTGCGAGCCAGAAGTTGCTTTCTTAAAGCCTTGTAAAAGCCATTTGCGGAGGAAACTTTTGTGGCATTAGCACGATTTTTTGTACTAATCTGTGCTACCAACTTTTTTTCAATTGGCTCAGATGCAATTAAACTGTTTTTGCTGCCTGTATATTCAGAAGAGATATTTGCGTTCTTTTGTTCAAGCGTTTCTAAAGACATTGTTTCGTTTTCTTTCGCAAAAGTTGGTATTGTTGTACCAAAGCACATAGTAATGACTAATGCGATTCCCATGAAGGAAATCATTTTTCTCTTACCAGAACGTATTTTTTTCATAAAAATGCTCCTTTTCAAAGTGATAGTTCGGTAATAATGAATCTAGGTACAGCGAATGAATCATTTTTAAAAAGAAAAGCAACCTATTACATTTATAATACAACATTAAGAAATGACTGAGATTGGGTTAGCCATCGGCAAGGGCAAAGCCCTTATGAGATGCCTGTCATGGCGAATGACTGCACTCCGCATAGGAGTCCCTCGGAAGAGCGCCGTCTTTTGATACGAAGTGTCAAAAGTC
>CADBPM010000012.1 GCA_902796595.1 uncultured Lachnospiraceae bacterium
ATATTAAAAAATATGGCGTCTCGTTTAATAAGAAGATTGCCTGCATAAGAATGTAATTATAAAATCTTACAGGCAGATAAAGCCAATCTTCAGGGGCTTGCCTTTGAAAAACTTCACAACAAAAAAGAAGCAAATTCAAGATTTTATAAGCTGCTTGATTATGGTGAAAAACACATCAGAGATAAGTTTAAGGATGATTATTTTGCGGTTTCTATGCCGGACTTTGATCTTTTAGAGTGATATGGATAAGGCTAATCTTGCACATTGCCATTATCTTATGGGGCTTTCGGCTATTGGGATAAATGACAGAAAAAGGGCACTGAAAAATTTGAAGAAGTTCTTCGAATTGATGGTAATCATCAGATGGCAAAAATATACAAAGAAAGACTTTGAAAAAAGCTTCGGACATATCTGATCTGACATGTCCGAAGTATTCTTTTTAATACAATGTTAGTCGTAAATTCCCTTACCTTCGCAGCAGAACTTGAATTTTTTGCCGCTTCCGCAAGGACATGGATCATTCCTTCCGATTTTCTTGAAATCTCTTGTAAATGGAGCCGGAGCAGGAGAGTCGCTTCCAGACATTGCAAACATTGAGTTTTCAGGGCTTTTGAACTTTTCCATTTCAACCTGAATGAGCTTTGCGATAAGAGGGTAATCGTCTCTTAATATTGAAAGTGCGTCAAGGTCGCCTACAAGCAGGCTTGCAACATCATGAAGGTTTGCTTCTGTGCTTAAACTTAATTTCAGACTGTCGAAGGTAAGCAGGCGGACATTTTGTGCTATTCTTGTATCATCGATAAGTGTGTATCGATCAATCTGCAGTCTGCACATTTTTATGATCGTATCGGCGTTGTTAAAACTGATCAGATGGTTGTCATCAACAAAAGACAGGAATTTTTTGTATTCCTCTCTTGCCTTGTTATCGTCGAGATATGTTGTAAGGCAGACGAGAAGATTTTCTACGATCGCACTGAATTCGTTTTCATCGAGGTCTGCATCACTTGCGTAAAGGAAATTTATCCATGTTGAAGCAAATTCGGTGAGGATTGGCTTAAGGCTGGTATCCTTTGAAAGGTGTATAAGCAGGGCTGTGTCAAGTGTGCTGTAGATAAGCCTTATACGGTCGTGCGTCATCTTCATTTTCGGATAATGAAGAAGCTTTGATATGATTCCTGTTGTCTCATCGTCAATATATCTGTTGAAAGTCTCTGAAACGTCTTTATTAAACAGGGCTTCGTTTTCACCAAGTTTGCCGCCTGCTCTATCTTCATTTATTATTTTTCTGAGGCGTCCTGCAAATCTAAGATAGGCAACATTTGTTACTTCCCAGTTTTTTATCGTGCGATACTCTTCCCAAAGTTTAAAATATTTCTTGCAGCATTCCGCAAGTCCCTCTATATTTTTCTCTGCGTAATAATGAGAAAATCTGAATCTTACTACGCTTATGTTGTCGTAGAAGACTATAAGACGGGAGAGGATATCAGCGTATTCTTTGGTTCCGGCAAGCTTTTCTTCTTCCTTTTCAAGGTAGAGAAAATAATTATCAGTAAGATCCGGATACATTTCAACAAATTTGGCAAAGGCGGAAGTGTATTTTTCATCGGGAAGTTCAGTGATATATACAAGTGCAGCCTGCTCTTTGAAGGAGAGTTCTTCTATATGATGTATGCTTATATCAGCTTCTTTTTTTAGGGAAAGGAGCTCCTCATAACATTTTTTGGTGTACCCGTTGAAATGAGCCCTGTCGCAATATTCTTCCTTTACTGAACTTAAAACATAGCAGATGAGAAGCTTTACAAGTTCTTTTGCAAGAAGGGCTTCATTAGGTGCCTGCTGCAATTCGTATTTTTCACCGAAATTCTGTAAGAGCCCTGTGAGAGAGGCGATTTCTTTTTTATTTATTTTATCGCAAAGGTCATCAATATTTGCCTCGGCATTCTTTTTTGTTTCGTCCCATTGTTCGCGGATTATTTCAACAAGTGTATTTTTAATTCTCTTATATAGTCTGTTATCTGTAGTTATAGCCATTTCAACCTCAAATGCGTTACTTATACTTTATTTTTTGCGGGTTATGAATTTTAGATCATTGAGCAGGTACATGATCCTAAAATTGACCCTATCGTTATATTTTACAATATAGATCATAGCTTGTCAAAAATAAAGGAGCAGGGAAAAGAATATAAGGTAAATAGTATAATAAATATCAATAAAGCCTTATATTAAGCGGAAATAGTTTGATTACATATAATCAAACTATATAAT
>CADBPM010000013.1 GCA_902796595.1 uncultured Lachnospiraceae bacterium
CAATTGAATATCGCGGGGTAGAGCAGTCTGGAAGCTCGTCGGGCTCATAACCCGGAGGTCGTAGGTTCAAATCCTGCCCCCGCAATTAGTTTACATGCCCAGATAGCTCAGTCGGTAGAGCAGGGGACTGAAAATCCCCGTGTCACTGGTTCGATTCCGGTTCTGGGCACTTTTTAATGCTATCTACATATTATGGGATATTAGCTCAGGTGGTAGAGCACTTGACTTTTAATCAAGGTGTCGCGGGTTCGAGTCCCGCATGTCTCATTACTTAAAGCACGTAGATTTGATTCTATGTGCTTTTTCTTTTGCAATGAAACTCTTATTCATAAATCTTTGGGCATAGGAAATCTAATGATATTTATTCACATTGAAACTAAAAAAAGGTACTTATCAACAGCATAACTTTACCTATGTTGATAAAGATACCTAAAAAAGAGATACAGATGGATAAAAGGACTAAAAAAGAAGCCTCATAAGTTCGTTCTTATGAGGCTTCTTTTTAGTTTGTAGTTCTGAATTTTTTATCTGTAAGCACTCTTGCAACTACAAGTCCAAGTGGAAGTGCGATTATCATAAAGATACCATTTACAAGCCATTCAGCGCCGCCGCCTATTACGTTAAGATGCTTGATATCACTTGCTCCGAGAAGATAGATACCTCTGTAAAGATACATACCAGGAACCATGATAACGATAGATGGTACTGAAAGTGAAATTCTTGGGTAATGATGTTTACTGTTTACAACAGATGCAAGAAGTCCTGCTGTCAGAGCTCCGATGAATGCTGCTATACCGCCTTCAAGACCAAATAAAGTTACTAATTCCAGTCTTAATGTATTGGCTATCATACCGATTATACCTGCGGTAAAAGCCATTTTACGAGGGCTGTTGAACATTTCAGAGAAGCCGAAAACTCCAAGGAAACTGCATATAAGTCTTAATGAAACTCTTTGAAAGTCTGTTAATTCGAGCTTCATAAAATCCTGAGGGGCAATCTTAAGGAAAGTAGCGATGCACCATCCTGTAACTGTTGCAACAACAATGATCATTACTGCATATACCATTCTTTCTATACCTGATCTCATGTGAGATTTGGCAAGATCTATTCCACCGGTTATAAGCGGAAAACCTGGTATTATAAAAAGCATTGCGCATATATAACCTGCCTCATGCTGTGGATCGATACCGAAAGCTGTTTCTCCTATCTTGTAGGACGCTGTTGCTAATATACAGGCAAGAGCAACACTTACTATGATGCAAGGGAAAAGGGATATATGTTTATCTATCATTTTACGACGGATAAAATTACCTCCAAATGCACCAATGAAAGTACATATCATTTCAATAAGCCCACCGCCAAGTAAAAATGTAAAGCCGAAGCAGGCGATGCCGGCTGCCAGACCAGCCTGAAGTGCCGAGTAATTGCCTTTTTTACTTTGAATCTGTGAAAGCTCTGCATGAATTTCCTGCAGGGTCATTTCGGAACCTTTCTCATGAAAATCTTTGACAAAATTTTCAATAAGGTTTAACTTGTCTGTATTTACTGCGGTTGTTGGAAGTGCTAATGACATTGCATAGTTTTCATTGCCTTCAAAACAGGTATAATTCAGTGAAACAAGCCCTATATCTGCTGTACAGGTAAGCCCAAGCTCTCTTGCTACAGTGTTCATACTGTCGAGAACGCGCCATGCACCTGTTCCGTATGAAAGCATCATCAGACCTATGTGTCCGACCAACATTGTTCTTTCACGAAGAGAAGCATCTTTTGCTTTGATGGTTTTGTCATCTACATAATCAAGCCAGTGAATGGTCATGTGGTGTTTTTTGGATGGCCGCCTGACATTGATTACCGTTTTTTCAGTTGTTTCTTCCATTAGTAATCCTCTTATTCAATTGTTATTTGTAGTAAGTGAAGAAAATAATTGTGGATAGAGCATGCTCTATCCAGCATTATTTCTGAGCGACGTATATCGTAAATAAAATTATTTATTTTGTTTACGATAAAGTTCATTTGCATCATTAAGTTGGTGGCATGGTAAATATAATAAATACTTTTGACACCGACATTATCATATATAAAAATATATGGACACAAACATTTCTATAATAGCATTTTGTTAGGATAATGACAAGCTACATTTTGTCAGATCCGCATAGAATGCCTTGTTACAAAGGATTGACAGAGTTTTTTCCTACGTTATAATAATAAGGGATGTTTTTATTTGACGGAGGAATAAGTATGTGTGGAATATGTGGTTTCACCGGTAATAAATTAAAAAATAGAAGAGATGTACTGACACAGATGATGAACAGGATCATTCACAGAGGTCCGGATGGCGGAGGTCAGTATATTGATGATGGAATAAATATGGGGCATAGGAGACTTTCTATTATTGATCTCAGTAATGGAACTCAGCCTATGAAGAATGAAGACGGAACCCTTATTTGTACCTTTAATGGTGAGATATATAATTATAAGGAAATAAGAGAAGGACTTATAAAAAAAGGGCATATTTTTGCCACCAATAGTGATACAGAAGTTCTTATACATGGATATGAGGAGTATAGTGAGAAGCTTCTTGATAAGTTAAGGGGTATGTTCACCTTTGTTATCTGGGATACCAAAACAAAGTCTTTATTTGCGGCAAGGGATATGTTCGGAATCAAGCCTTTTTACTATGCAATTAAGGATGATGAACTTATTTATGGTTCCGAGATAAAGAGTATACTTGAGTATCCGGATTTTGAGCGTGAAGTAAATCTTAAGGCACTTGAGCAGTATATGTCTTTTCAGTATTCTGTACTTGATGAGACATTTTTTAAAGGCATATATAAACTTCAGCCCGGCCATTATATGACATTTAAAAATGGAAAGGTTGAAATAGTAAGGTATTTTGACCCTGAACTTACTCCTGCAAGGGAAGGTGTTGACCACGCAAAGCTTGTTGATGAAATAGATGATGCAGTTAAAAAATCTATCAAGTATCACATGGTCAGTGATGTGGAGGTTGCTTCACTTCTTTCAAGCGGAGTTGATTCAAGTTATGTTGCAAGTAATTTTCATGGAGCAAAAACATTTACAGTAGGTTTTGACTATGAAAAATATAATGAAATCCCGTATGCAAAGGATCTTTCAGAAAGAATAGGCATAGAAAATTACAGCAAGGTCATTTCAACCGAAGAATACTGGAAGGAATTGCCAAGGATTCAATATTTTATGGATGAACCGCTTGCAGATCCATCTGCAATAGCTCTGTACTTTGTAGACAGAGAAGCCAGTAAGCATGTTAAGGTTGTTCTTTCAGGCGAGGGCGCTGATGAACTTTTTGGTGGATATAATATCTATCATGAGCCTATGAGTCTTGAAGGATACCAGAAGCTTCCGCTTGGTTTAAGAAAGGCGGCGGCAGCTGTAGCATCGATGATACCAGGCAGAGTCAAGGGAAAGAATTTCCTTATAAGAGGCAGTAAGTCTTTAGAGGAAAGATTTATCGGAAACGCCAATATTTTTAGTGTAAAGCAGAGAAACAAGGTACTTAAATATACTAATGATAAATCTGATCCTAAGTATCTTACCGCACCATATTATGAAAAGACAAAGGATCTTGACCCTGTTGCAAGAATGCAGTATATAGATCTTAATTTCTGGCTTATTGGTGATATTCTTCTTAAAGCTGATAAGATGAGCATGGCTCATTCCATAGAGAGTCGAGTGCCTTTCCTTGACAGGGGCGTATATGAAGTTGCAAAGAATATTCCTGTAAATGAAAAAGTTACAGATAATAATACAAAGGTTGCCTTCAGAGAGGCTGCACACAGGTATCTTACAAGTGCGGGTGCAGAAAAGAAGAAACTTGGTTTTCCTGTGCCTATCAGGATATGGCTTAAGCAGGATAAGTATTATGATAAGGTAAAAGCCGCTTTTACAAGCGAGGCAGCAGAGAAATTCTTTAATACAGATGCTCTTGTTAAATTGCTTGACGATCATAGAGCAGGAAAGATGGATTACAGTCGTCATATATGGAATGTATATATGTTCCTCCTATGGTATAAGGAATATTTCATACCGGGCGGATGTGATGTGACTATGGAAGATGAGCTTGCAATGGATCGTGAAAATAAGGCTACGTCAGTTTGATAGGAAGGAATAGATTTTGAAAACTGGTATCATTGATATCGGAGGTGGACTTAAGGGAGTATATTCTGCCGGGATATATGATAATCTGATAGACAGAGGAATAAAGTTTGACTATTATCTGGGAGTTTCTGCGGGAGCTGCCAATCTTTCTTCGTATATGGCAGGGCAAAGAGGAAGAAATTCTAATTTCTACCTTGATTATGCATGGAGAAAGCCGTATATGGGCTTTAACAACTGGATAATGGAGGGAAACTTTTTTAATCTCGATTATGTGTATGGCACTTTATCTGTGGTAGGCGGCGAGGATCCGCTTGATGTTGAAGCTATGAAGAAAACCGGAAAGGAATTCTACGCAGTGTCTACGGATGCTATGACTGGAAAGCCCCATTATTTCAACATAGATGAAATTGAACCTGATAATCTGAAGGTATTCAATGCTTCAAGTGCGATTCCGGTTGCATGCAGGCCTCAGAGGGTGCATGAGAGATTTTACTTTGATGGAGGGTGTTCTGACCCTATTCCATGGCAGAAGGCGTTAAATGATGGGGTAGACCTGCTTGTGGTTATTATGAACAGACCTGTTGATTCGGTAAAGAGCAGGCAGAGGCATTTGAGGTGGCTTGAAGAAAAACTTAGAGATTACCCTAATGTATTTCATGATCTTGTTGTAAGGCATAAGCTTTATAATAAAGAGCTGGCAGAGTTAATAGAACTTGAAAAGAAGGGCATGGCTCTTAGAGTAGGACCGGATGATCTTTGTGGCGTGAGCACTATGAAGCGTGATAAAATGGCTTTTGCAAGGCTGTATGATAAAGGCTATGATGATGGTGCGCGGATAAACAATTTTTTGAAGCAGAAAGGAGTACTCTGAAATGATCTATGACTATATTGATAAACTTTTAGCTTATGGAATTGAAAAAAGACTGCTTTCGTATGAAGATGTTGATTACAGTAGAAACAGGCTTTTATATACATTAGGCTTGCCTACTTATGAGGAGTCTCAGAGCAAGAGCCTTATTGAGGAAGCTGTAAAGGGTACAGCATGTAAGATAGAGCTTGCAGAGGTTCTTAATGAACTTGTCAAAGAGGGAAGGAAAAATGGTGTCTGCGGCGATACAAGGACAGAAGCTGACCTTTTTGATACCAAGATAATGGACTGTCTTCTTGCAAGACCATCCGAGATAATAGCAGAATTTTATGCGAGATATAAGCTGTCTCCTAAGGAGGCAACAGACTGGTATTATGAGTATTCAAGAGATACGAATTATATCAGAACAGACAGGATAAAGAGAGATGTTAAATGGCAGGCTGATTCTCCTTATGGAAAGCTTGATATAACAATAAACCTTTCAAAGCCTGAAAAGGATCCGAAGGCTATCGCGGCTGCAAAGACAATGGCACAGACAGGATATCCTAAATGTGCACTTTGTCGTGAAAATGAAGGTTTTGCAGGAGATCTTTCTCATGCCGCAAGAGAAAATCACAGACTGATTCCTTTACAGCTTGCAGACACAGATTATTTTTTGCAGTATTCACCGTATGTTTATTATAATGAGCATTGCATTGTCTTAAATAAAGATCATGTGCCTATGAAGATAAACAGGGCTACATTTGATAAGCTTTTCGAGTTTATTACAAAGTTCCCTCATTATATGGTTGGTTCAAATGCGGACCTGCCTATAGTAGGTGGCTCTATTCTCACACATGACCATTTTCAGGGCGGAAATTATGAATTCCCTATGACAAGAGCCGGTTCTGAGAAAGAAATAACATTTAAGGGATTTGAAGATGTTAAGGCATGCTTGTTGAAATGGCCTATGAGCGTTATAAGGATATCAGGTAACGACAGCAAACGTCTTGCTGATCTTGCTGAAAAGATTCTTACCTGTTGGAGAGGTTACAGCGATGCGGCAGCAGAAGTGCTTGCAGAAAGTGACGGAGAGCCGCACAATACTATTACCCCTATTGCAAGAAGACGCGGAGAGGCTTATGAAATGGACCTTGTACTTCGCAACAACCGTACAACTTCTGAAAACCCTCTTGGAATATTCCATCCGCATGCAAAGCTTCATCACATCAAAAAGGAGAATATAGGACTTATCGAGGTTATGGGACTTGCAGTACTTCCAGGTCGTCTTAAGAAAGAAATGGATGACCTTAAAAATGCAATGCTTCAGAATAAAAATCTCAGAGAAGATGAAGTTCTTGCAAAGCATGCAGACTGGGCTGACGAGATAAGAGCAAAGTATCCTGATTTTAATGAAGCAAATGCAGAGGATATTATAAAAGACGAGATAGGACTTGTATTTTCTGAGGTTCTTGAAGATGCAGGTGTATATAAGAAAACTGAAGAAGGCAGAGATGCATTCTTGAGATTTGTTGATCATGTAAATGAAGTATAATAGTAGATCCGATGTGTAATAGCATCGGGTCTTTTTACTTTGCGTGGATTGAAAAGTTATGTGAAAGCCAGCCTGCCGGCAGGACTTTTTAACAATAGAGTAGGGTACATGAGAAGTCTTAAAAAAATTAAAAACTATATGCAAGAGGACATTTTTGCGATATAATGATACAAAGGGAAGTTGCCTACAAATCAATATGATGAAAGGAGCCAACATGCAGATTAGTGGTTTTTCCGGTTATTACAGCCCTGTATATAATACGCTTGGAATGGGAGCTGTTTCAAGAGTAAGTGAATCAGGTATAAATGGAGTTAATACGGCTCCGATTGAGCCGATAAAGAAGGTGCCACCTGTTGAGGGAGATAACGGTATGAAAATTTTTGATCCTCATAAGGCGAGAATTGCTGCAATGACCGGTCATGAGGATCAGGTTGACCCGTTAGAGCTTAAAGCGCTTAAACGTGCAGGAATTGTTGAATGTTCTGCCTGTGCCAATAGAAAATATCAGGATGGATCAGACGAAGCGAACGTATCATTTAAGACAGCTGCACATGTAGATCCTTCGCAGAGTGAGGCAGCAGTTACCGCTCATGAAGGTATGCATGTTAAAAATGCGGTGAATGAGGCGGCAACTGACAGCAGCAAAACACTTACATCTGCATCAGTAAGCATACATTATGCGACTTGTCCTGAATGTGGCAGGAGATATGCGGCAGGCGGACTTACAACTACTACTATGGCAAGCAAGCAGCAGATTCCTGTAAACAATAATCCTTATGCGAAAAATCAGAAAAGTCTGGACGAGATATATGTCAAAGGTGCCTATGTAGACGAAGCTGCTTAAATTGCAAATTGTATAGATAATTATATAAAATTCAGACATTAGACACAATACTATTTCTTTTATCAGAGTGAATACAAAAAACTTTGAAAATATTACAAAAGTGTGTTGACAAATTTAAAATCCTATGCTATTATAAGTACACAAAAAGAAATACGGTGATTAAAAAACTTCGAAGTTTGTATTTCACTAAAATAAGAGAGAGCAGAAAGGTGGTGTTTCCAATGGGATGTTTAGCAACAAAGAATTCAGAGGAGGCACTTGAAAGGTCTTAAGTGATAATCTTTCAGCCATTGGTATCATGAGTATGATGAAAAAAAGATCTTTGGTTAATCCAATGAGAAGAAAGGAATCTCTTTGGAATGAAGGAGCCCTTTATCCGAAGATCCGATGCAGAGCAGACTCATTGAATTCTTTTATGAAAATTGAATAAGAGGATCAGTCCTCACTTGAGCAACTTGAAGAATAATACCTTACGGGATGGTAATCATATAGATGAAAGGTTTGTAATCCAGCGGGTAAGCCCAAAGGTGGTCAGAGTACGGCCAATGATATTCCCGATTATTATAGAAACGAGGTATGGTCCAAAAGAAACTTAAAGTTCGGATTTCTATAGATAAAATACTACAGAATTGAGGTATGGTCCAAAGGATACATAAAGTTCCACATTCCTATAGAGCGAATTGTTACATGTCGAAATAAGACAGAATTGAGGTATAGTCCCAAAATAAATTAACGATCTGATTTCTATAGACTGATTACATTGGAATAAAGCGGAAGCGAGGTACGGTCCAAAGGGTAATTTAAGTTCCACATTCCTATAACCAGAATCGATTTTTTAATTATTCATAAGAACTATGGTCATGACCAGACTATTTTGGATAGTTTTCTTAAATGTAATAAGTTGGAATAATGCGAAAGAGAGGTATACTCCGCCAGCATAGTATGAAAGCCCGATCAGGGGCATGGATTTAATAAAAGAAAGATTAAAAAACGAAGACTTGATAGTGATTAGATTGAGTCTTCGTTTTTTTTGTATTATAATAAGCATACAAAGCTAATACGCAGGATGAAATATCCTGCAGGCGGAGGATGCAATTAAATGAAAAGGAACCAGAAAAAAAGGCTTGTGATCGCTATCATAATACTTATGGAATTAGTATTGGTCACAGGACTTGGAATATTTTATGTGATCAAAAAAAATGAACCGGCTCAAAGCAGACTGGATGATTATAATTCTTCACATAAAATGTATGAAATGAAGGATGATAAAGAAAAAATATTAAATTCTAACGGAGAGAAAGTAGTTACGGTAACAAGACCTGACTACAATGTAGTAAACAGTGAAACTGCTAGTCAGTCCGGAGTAAGTACGACCTATGGACCATATCCGCTTACCCAAGTGGATACTTCCTATTTTGATGATGCTTTGTTTGTGGGTGACAGCAGGACCGTAGGACTTAGAGCTTATACAGATCTTGGAAATGCAGATTTTTTTGCAAGGACAGGCATTTCAACATCGGCGCTTTTTACATATCCTGCAGCAGATGAAGAGACAGGACTCACACTTACTCAGACACTTACATCTGGTAAGACATATAAGAAAATCTACATAATGCTGGGAGTAAATGATCTTTCTTACGGCACACTTGAAACTTTTATTGATGAATTCAAAACGGCAATTGATAAGATACGGCTTCTTCAGTCTGAAGCAGTGATTTATGTGGAATCCATAATAGGTGTCACAAAGGGGATGGAGGCATCCAAGTCTGAAAAGTTCAGTCAGACGACGATCAACGAGAGAAATGCGGCGCTTGAATCAATATGTGATGGAAGAAATCTGATATATCTTGATGTAGCATCTGCCATGAAGGATTCAGAAGGATATCTGACACAGGAATTTTCGGCGGATGGACTTCATTTAAACAGTGATTATTATTATCTTTGGACAGATTATCTGCTTGGACATGCGGCAGCAGAAATAAAATAAAAAGGACCTTCGGGAGTTTTTCTTCCGAAGGTCTTTTTGATGATAAGGATTATGAAGGAATAGGGGAATAACCTATGTTTACTTCTATATCCTGATTGTAGTTGCCAAAGGACCTGCCAAAGATAGTAAGACCGCCGATATTGACAGCATCATCAGGAACAGCAATCTTTAATCTTATATCACTTTTGCTTGTAAGGTTGAAATGGTCTATGGTGACATTTGAAACCTTGAGTCCGTCTATAAAAGAACCATCGTGATTTATTTCAACCATTTTAAGAAGACCATACTGGTTCCAGTTAGGGAACCACCAGTCCGGCGTGAAAAGTCCGCGTATCTCACCAAAATCTCCGGGACTGGTCCAGACTGCGATATTTTCATCATTCAGATAAAAATGGATGTCTGATGGCCACTGCTCATTTATACCGGGAGCCTCGGAAGAAAGCTCCAGCGTAAATGAAATAGAGTCTATCTTTTGGTTGAAAGGTATAAAATTTGGAACAGGATATTCAACGTAACCCTTTGTAAACCAGATTATATCTGCGTTGAAACGATCAGGGTGGTTGAAATAACGATTGTCGTCAACTTCACCGACAAGGTGATTGGCACTGGCAAGTCCGCATGTAGGCAGGGCATAGCAAGTGCTGTAGTGACCTACTTTTATACTTGTTGAATAAATGTTTTCGTTGCGCCTGCTTCCGGTAAGCTCCATGAGGATCTTGTCGACATGAACGGAACAGTTTTTATGGTTTCCATGTCCCTCTGCGGCATTGCTTACGGTAACCATGCCACATTCTTCAAGCTTTTTGATATGACTGGTAAGAGCGCCGTTGCTTATACCGAGGCGTTCTGCAAGGTCATTCATATTTATATTGTTGTCTTCTAAAAGAGTATCTATTATCCTGACTCTTATGTCGGAGCCAAGTGCCTTATATAAAGCCAGTCCGTCCTCTATTTTTGAAATATGCAACATAGTGCTTAAAACTCCTTTTGTTCTTCTTAACTGATTATAACACGAAAATCGGGGGATAGAAAGAGATAAATTTAGAAAGAGATAAAATATTTAAGAAAAAGCAAAGCATATAGATTCGCAAGCTATGGCATTTTTTTTGTCAGAAATGAGATGCAGTCTTGCGCGGGGAGGTGTATGCTATATTGGTTGAAATGGTGGGAAAGGCAGTGTTTTAGCTCAAAGCCTGAAAGAAAAAGAGGCTTATTTCAACATGACAGACCTTTACTTAAACCTAAAATATTAGTGATTTATAAGGAGGAATAGGACGATTAAGCTTAAAGAAATATAAAAAATAAGCGATAAAAGGTGGAAAAGGACTATTTTTGACCGGTTAGTTTGAAAACAACAAAAATAATTTACAAAATACTAAAATTTCGATTGACAAGTAATCGTGGGCGAATATATAATGATAACAGAAAAATAACAGACTTTATATGCGCTATTAACGCGAAGTCGTATGAGAATTCTGTCAGTCATTATAAAGCGCCTTGCGGTGGCTGGTAAAGAAAGGGGTTTGCAATGGCAAAGATAATAGTCAATGAGACTGAAAAATTAGGTCACATCAATCCTGAAGTTCAGGGTCATTTTTCAGAGCATCTTGGCAGAGGCATTTATGAAGGACTTTTTGTAAAGGAAGATTCAGGTATTCCTAATGTAAACGGAATGAGAACTGATGTAGTCAGCGCTCTTAAAGAGATGGGAGTTCCTCTTCTTCGCTGGCCGGGCGGATGTTTTGCAGATGAATACCATTGGATGGATGGTATTGGTCCTAAAGAGAACCGTAAGAAGATGGTAAACACACATTGGGGTGGTGTTACCGAGGATAATAGTTTTGGCACTCATGAATTCTTTGAACTTGCCAAGCAGCTTGGCTGCAAGACTTATATAAATGGCAACGTAGGTTCAGGTTCAGTTCGTGAGATGAGCGAATGGGTTGAATATATGACCTTTGGCGGCCTTTCACCTATGAGCGAACTTCGTAAGAAGAACGGACACGAAGAGCCTTGGAAGATAGATTATTTTGGTGTAGGTAATGAAAATTGGGGCTGCGGCGGAAATATGACGCCTGAATATTACGGAAATCTTTACCGCAATTATCAGACTTATGTTCGTCAGTATGATCCAGAAAAGCCTATAAAGAAGGTTTGCGGCGGTCCTAATGTTGATGATGCAAACTGGACAAAGAAGGTTCTTGAGACAACATTTACTCAGTCTCCTGCATGGCTGCATGGCTTTATGGATGGTTTAAGCATACATTATTATGTTCATCCGGGCGGCTGGGATCATAAGGGAAGTGCTACAGAGTTTGATAATGCTATGTGGTATAAGACAATGAAAAAGGCACTTTTCATTGAACACCTTATCAACCTTCACGGCACAATTCTTAACGAGTATGATCCTGATAAGCATGTTGGCTTTATCATGGATGAATGGGGATGCTGGTTTGATGTAGAACCGGGCACTAATCCTGGTTTCCTCTATCAGCAGAATACAATGAGAGATGCACTTGTTGCTGCAACTACTCTCAACATCTTCAACAACCATAGCGACAGAGTGAAGATGGCTTGTATAGCACAGATGATAAATGTACTTCAGTCAGTTATTCTTACAGAAGGTCCTAAGATGGTAAAGACTCCTACATATCATGTATTTCATATGTACAAGGGACATCAGGATGCAGATTGTGTAAGAAGCTACATTGCTGAAAACAGTGAGATCGGTACTGATGAGGATCAGGTACCTGCACTCCAGGTTTCTGCTTCTGTAAAGAACGGCAAGTATCTTGTTACTGTAGCAAATATGGATGTTGAAAAGAGCTACCCTGTTGAGCTTTCACTTTCAGTTTCAGCTATAGGGGATGTAAAGGCAACCATTGTTCACGAAGAAATGCATGCAAAGAATACTTTTGATGATCCTGATGCAGTTTGCGAGAAGGCATTTGATGAAGTAAAGGTTGCAGATGGTAAGGCAAGTTTCACCATCCCTGCATGCTCAGTTGTAGGGCTTACATTTTAATTAAAAGATATGAGTACCAGACATTGTCTTAAGTGTCTTCTTCAAGAAATAAATGAAGAAGAATACATGAATAAGATATATAAAGTGATAAGCCTTCTCGGAAAAAACGAGAAGGCTTTGGATGAGGTAAATAAGGCACGACTTGATACATGCAGGTCGTGCGATTACCTTGCAGATGCAACATGTACAGCTTGTGGCTGTTATGTGGAATTAAGAGCAGCAAAAAAGGATTCAAAGTGTCCGTATAAAAAGTGGCAGCAGTGACAGTCTGCTGACTTCCAGAATAAGGAATGGTTATCTCAAATGAATGCAGAAAATTACAGGAAAACACAGTATAATAAACCTTTTATAGCGCAAAGAGCAGACCCTTATATAGTAAAGGCTGCCGACGGGACTTTTTATTTTACTGCATCGGTTCCTGAATATGACAGGATAGTACTCCGCCATGCAGATACACTTGAAGGACTTCGCAGTGCAGAAGAAAAAACAATCTGGACCAAGCACGAACATGGAGTTATGGGTAAGCATATCTGGGCCCCGGAACTTCATTTTATAGGCGGCGGATGGTATATCTATTTTGCAGCAGGAGAGGCTGAAGATATCTGGAAGATAAGACCATGGGTGCTTCATTGCAAGGGCATGGATCCTATGAATGATGAATGGGAAGAATGTGGTATGATTAAAAGAGCAGACGACGATGAATTCTCTTTTAATTCATTTTCACTCGATATGACTGTCTTTGAAAATAAAGGAAAGATGTATGCTGTATGGGCTGAGAAAGTAAATATAGGAAAGGCTATAAGCAACCTCTATATTGCAGAGCTTTCAAGTCCTGTTGAAATGAAAAGTGCGCAGGTACTTCTTACTACCCCTGATTACGATTGGGAAAGAGTAGGTTTCTGGGTTAATGAGGGACCTACGACTTTATTCCATGACGGCAAAATCTACCTTACATTTTCAGCAAGCTCTACAGGTATATGCTATTGCCTCGGTATGCTTACAGCCGATGCAGACAGCGACCTTTTAGACCCTCGTTCATGGGAAAAAGACAGGTATCCTGTACTTTCAAGTAAGGAAGAACTTGGAATGTATGGCCCTGGACATAATACATTTTTCAAGGGTGAGGATGGCGAAGATTACACAAGTTATCATTGCCGTACTTATGATGAAATTGTCGGGGATCCGCTTTACGATCCAAACCGCCACTGCTATGTGATGAAGGTACTTTACGATAAGAGCGGCAGACCTGTATTTGATATTAAAAATAACGTCAATTTTGACTGACAGAGGTATTTACAAATGGGGAACAAGGAACTTATTGAATCCGGGAAAGCAGTTCTCGGTATTGAATTTGGATCAACAAGAATCAAAGCTGAGCTTATAGGTGAAGGAAATGCACCTATAGCATCTGGTTCTTATGAATGGGAAAACCGCTATGAGAATGGGGTATGGACCTATTCCTTAGATGATATACATACAGGACTTTCTACTTGCTATGCAGATCTTGCCAGTGATGTAGAAAAGAAGTATGGCACAAAGATAAAGAAGCTTGCAGCTATCGGAATTTCTGCAATGATGCATGGTTATCTTGCTTTTGATGAAGCAGGGAAGCTTCTTGTGCCATTCAGAACATGGAGAAATACTATAACTGAGAAGGCAGCAGAAAAACTCACAGAGCTTTTCAATTACAATATTCCTCAGCGTTGGAGCATTGCACACCTTTATCAGGCTATACTTAATAAGGAAGAACACGTTAAGGATATCCGCCATATTGCAACTCTTGCCGCTTTTGTTCATTATGAACTTACAGGAAAGAGAGTTATCGGTGTCGGCGATGCGTCGGGTATGTTCCCTATAGATATAAATACAGGGGATTACGATGGCACAATGCTTGAAAAGTTTGAAAAGCTTGTGGCTCCTTGTGGATATGACTGGAATATAAAGGATATTCTTCCTGTTTGCCTTAAGGCTGGCAAGGAAGCAGGCATACTTACCGAAGAAGGTGCAAAGCTTCTTGATAAATCAGGAAATCTTGAAGCTGGTATTCCTCTCTGCCCTCCAGAGGGTGATGCCGGAACAGGTATGGTGGCAACGGATTCTGTTGGACGTCGTACAGGCAATGTTTCTGCCGGAACATCTGTATTCGGTATGGTTGTTCTTGAGAAGGAACTTAAGAAAGTATATCCTGAGATCGACCTTGTAACAACACCTGTTGGTGATCTTGTTGCGATGGCACATTGCAATACATGTACATCAGATCTCAATGCGTGGGTAAATATTTTTGACGAATTCTGCGAAGCAATGGGAATGCCTGCAGACAAGAACAAGCTTTTCTCAGTGCTTTACAATAAGGCTCTTGAAGGTGAAAAAGATTGCGGCGGTCTTCTTGACTACAATTATTTTTCAGGTGAAGCCATTACAAAGATGGAAGAAGGACGACCTCTCTTTGTAAGAAGGGCAGACAGCCATTTCAACCTGGCTAACTTCATGAGAGTTCATCTTTACGCTTCACTTTCTGTACTTAAGACAGGTATGGATCTTCTTCTTAAGGGTGAGGATGTCAAGGTTGACAGGATGTATGGGCATGGCGGTCTTTTCAAGACAAAGGGCGTAGGGCAGCAGATTCTTGCGGATGCGCTTAATACACCTGTTACTGTAATGAGCACAGCCGGCGAGGGCGGTGCATGGGGCATGGCACTTCTTGCAGCTTACCTTGTAAATGGAAATGGAAAAGACCTTTCAGACTGGCTTAATGCAGAAGTATTTACAGGCGACAAGGGCGAGACTTTTGCTCCTGACAAGGCTGGAGTAGAAGGATTTGACAAGTATCTTGAAACATATACAAAGGGACTTAAGATTGAAAGAGCTGCTATAGACAACATGTGATCATTCAGGTTGAAATAAATAAGCTTGCTGTTATAGAAAAGAGGATTTGAAATGCTTGAAGAATTAAAGAAGAAAGTCTATGAAGCAAATATGCTTCTTCCAAAGTATGGACTTGTTACATTTACATGGGGAAATGTTTCGGGAATAGATCGTGAAAGCGGACTTTTTGCTATAAAGCCAAGTGGCGTTCCTTATGAGGATCTTTCTCCTGAGGATATGGTTATCGTAGACCTTAACGGCAAAGTTGTTGAGGGAAAATACAGACCTTCAAGTGATACAGCCACACATGTTGAGCTTTACAAGGCTTTCGGGAACATAGGTGGAGTTGTACATACACATTCTTCTTATGCTACAAGTTGGGCTCAGGCAGGAAGAGATATTCCTGTCTATGGAACAACCCATGCAGATTATTATTATGGAGATATTCCTTGCCTCAGATGTCTTAATGCGGATGAAGTAGAGGAGGCCTATGAGGAAAATACAGGTCATCTTATAGTTGATGAATTTAAGAGGCTTGACAGAGATCCGGATGCTGTTCCGGGATGCCTTTGCAAGAATCATGGACCTTTCTGCTGGGGCAAAGACCCTGTTCATGCGGTTGAAAGTGCAGTTGTTCTTGAAGAAGTTGCCAAGATGGCATATCGTACAGAGACTATCAATCCTAAGGTTGAAAGAGCTCCGCAGTATCTTCAGGATAAGCACTATTTCAGAAAGCATGGTGCCAATGCTTATTACGGACAGAAGTAATAAACTTTGACAATTAAAAATGATAATGAGATACCGTGACTTTCCCACGGTAATATAGATGTTCGTTCTCCTTTGTAAAGAGCCGGCTGTAATGCCGGCTCTTTTCGGCTTTAGTATAAGATTTGTGAAAGTCAGGTTGAATGGGTAAAAAATATTTTGTCTGACAGCTTAAAATTGCATCAGGATTTAATTGATTATTTTTCTGATAATAGGTATAATTATTAGAAACAATAACACAGGAGGTGTTGGAGCATGGCAAAGTATAAATGTAAAATATGCGGAGAGATCTTTGAAGTTAAGGACGGAGAGGAGCCTGTATGTCCAAAGTGTGGTGCAAGGGGCGATAAGCTTGAAAAGCTCCCTGAGGATGGAACAAAGAACAATCCTTATGCAGGAACACAGACAGAAAAGAATCTTGAAGCAGCATTTGCAGGAGAGTCACAGGCAAGGAATAAGTATACCTATTTTGCATCGAAGGCAAAGAAGGAAGGTTTTGAGCAGATAGCGGCTATGTTCCTTAAAACTGCTGATAATGAAAAAGAGCATGCAAAGATGTGGTTCAAAGAACTTAACGGTATAGGAGATACTGCCGAAAATCTTGCAGCTGCAGCAAATGGTGAAAATTACGAGTGGACTGATATGTATGTTGAGTTTGCTAAGACCGCTGAAAAGGAAGGATTCCCTGAACTTGCTGCCAAGTTTCGTGGTGTTGCTGAGATTGAGAAGCATCACGAAGAAAGATATCGCGCACTTTTAAAGAATGTTGAAATGCAGGAAGTATTTAAGAAGAGTGAAGTGAAGGTTTGGGAGTGCCGTAACTGCGGGCATATCGTAGTTGGAACACAGGCACCTGATGTATGTCCTGTATGCGGACATCCTCAGTCATTCTTTGAAATACATGAGGAAAATTATTAATTAGATATTGTATAGTAGAAGGGCTGTCGCAATGCGACAGCCCTTCTTTGTCATATAAATACAAAAGAGGAATGATTTTTGACAGAAATGTCTATTGACTTTCAAATCTAAGTGACTTATAGTGAAGTCAAATAAACAAAAAGTAAAATCTATAAAATATACATGTATAATGCATACTAAAAGAATGGAGGTGAATATGAAAAAAGGCAAAGTCTTGCTGATAGTTGGAATTATTATTATTCTTATAGCACCATTTTTCCCAAAACCACTTATTGATTTTTTTTACAATACAGGGTGGACGGAAATAACAGTGCATGGAATAGTTCCATCAGTAGTAATTTCGGGGATTTTAATAGCAATAACAGGTATAGTCCTTATTGGAAGGGAGAATAAAGTATGAAAAGAATTGGTGTGTTTCTTTGAGTTACTATGGTTGTTTGTGTTGCTCTTCATCAGAACGATTATGCCAATACTATGGATGGGGAGAATGTAACAGTCAACGCTATCACTGCAAACGGCGAGCAGGTGAATTATAGTCAGGAAATGACGTCTGAAGAGATAATTTCCATGTTCGCTGAAGAAAATAATGTTTCTTTAGATAAGGCAAGACAAGAACTATTTGGACGGATGAAGTTAAGGACTAATAGTTTAACAGCAACTTCGTACAGAGAGCTTACTGTAGTTTTAAACGTTACGCCTGAATATAAACCAACATTACGTTTTTATTGTAGCGTTTCACAAGGGGGAAATTATTGGGGGATTTTAGATATCCTTTCGGTTCAGCTTGATTGCAATTATCGAGGAACAGCTAAACAATTTTCTGGTAATGTTGAAGCCCATCTACTCAGTGCATATCAGATACTATATATAGTAAACGGAACTTTCTATCATTACGGGACAACAACTGTGACTTCTTCAGTTAGTTCATCCGTAAATGCTGGGGTTGCATCTGCAACTTATAATGTATCAGAGGAGAGCAGCAGTTATTACTATAAATATTACTATTATTCGGATTCTATAAGTTTTCAGAAGTAAAGGTGATAACACGTAACAAAGATGTAAAAGTGCCTTGTACATTGTATATTAAAAAGATTTTATATAAGGGGGATGTCAGAAAATTCTGGCATCTCTTTTGTATTTAATATATTACCAATATAGATGAGATGAAAACCATTCATAAAGGCATGAGATGGAGAGCATATTGAATTTTTAATAAAAATATTTAAAACTGAATATCAATATGTGTTTGGGCAGATTTTTAAAATCTGCCCTTTTTAAATTCGTTTACAAAGTATTTATTGCTGACTTTTTGGTGCTTTGCCCTTACTGTCACAAAATACTCAAAATAAGTAGAAATCATAGTTGAAAAGTACCTGTTTTGGGTATATCCATACAAAAATGTGGGGCAGGATTTTGTTTTAGATGCAAATATCAGTTTTCTTCGGGGCAGGTTATTTCAACCACATCTTCTATAATGCGATGCAGGGCTTGGGGCAGTGTGTCGGGTGAAGCTGTGTAGTAGACTTCCTTTCCGCGTCTTTCTGAAATGATAAGTCCGGCGCTTTTTAAAAATTTAAGGTGATGTGAGACGGCAGGACTTGTCATGCCTGTTATGAAGGCAATGTTGCTTACGCATTCGGTGCAATGGCATAAAAGCCAGAAAATACGGCAACGGCTTGGGTCACCTAAGAGACGGAAGACATCCGCCACTGTTGCAAAGCTTTCTTTATCGGGCATTTCATCTAGTACGTGGCAGTGCATTTCACCATGTTTATGAGGTAGTTCTGATTCTTCTATATGAGTAAACGCCATGTGGCACCTCCTTTTTTCTTTAAGTATAGCAAAGGAAAAAAAACATTGCAAAACATTTCAAAAAAGTGTTGACGATGGGATGAAAGTGTAGTAATATCAAATTAGTAAAACAATTAAACAATCGTTTAATTGAAATTAAAACAAAGACGAGAAGTCAGTCCTAAGAGGACAGAAAGAGAGTTTTATTATGAAAAAAACATACGATATCGAAGTTGATTGCGCTAACTGTGCTGCAAAGATGGAAGAAGCCGCAAAGAAGACGGCTGGCGTCAAGGATGCTTCGGTTAATTTTATGATGCTTAAGATGAGCGTTGAATTTGAAGATGGCGTTGATGCAAAGGCAGTTATGAAGGAAGTTTTAAAGAACTGCCGCAAGGTAGAGGATGAATGTGAGATAGCTTTATGACAAAGAAACAAAAGAAAAATCTTATAAGGATAATTGTTTCCTTTATAATGCTTGTGGTACTGCATTTTATTCCGGTTACTGGACCTGTAAGGTTTTGCCTGTATATGATCCCATACCTTGTAGTGGGATATGATATTTTGAAAAAGGCAGTAAAGGGAGTTATAAACAGGCAGCCATTTGACGAATGTTTTCTTATGGTGGTTGCCACAATAGGTGCCATTATACTCGCATTATATAAGGAAGCGCATGGCGAGGCGGGAGATTACGTTGAGGCTGTCGCTGTTATGCTTTTTTATCAGGTGGGTGAGTGGTTCCAGAGCTATGCAGTCGGCAGAAGCCGCAAGAATATAGCGGCTCTTATGGATATAAGACCTGATTATGCCAATATTGAGCAGGACGGCAAGCTTGTAAAGGTGGATCCTGATGAAGTGGCGATTGGTTCTGTGATAGTTGTAAATCCAGGTGAAAAGGTTCCTATAGACGGTATTGTGCTTGAAGGCGAATCTTCACTTGATACAAGTGCTCTTACGGGAGAGAGTGTGCCGAGAACTGTCCGCGCGGGCGACGAGATAATCTCTGGTTCGATAAGCCTTAATGGAGTGCTGAAAATCACTACGAGCAAGGAATTCGGCGAATCTACTGTATCAAAGATACTTGACCTTGTGTCGAATGCTAGTTCCAGAAAGTCGAGATCAGAGGACTTTATCACAAAATTTGCAAGGGTATATACACCGGCAGTTGTATTTTCAGCTATAGCCCTTGCACTTATTCCTCCGATCGTAAGGTTGGTCATGGGAATTGCCCCTCTTTGGGGAACATGGGCTTACAGAGCGCTTACTTTTCTTGTAATCAGTTGTCCTTGTGCTTTGGTTGTAAGTATACCGCTTTCATTTTTTGCAGGTCTTGGCGGAGCTAGCCGCGCCGGAGTGCTTGTGAAGGGGTCAAATTATCTTGAAGCTCTTGCAAAGGTAAGGACTGTGATGTTTGACAAGACCGGAACGCTTACTCAGGGAGTTTTTGAGGTTGCAGGCATTCATCATGCGACTATAAATGAAGATGAACTTCTTAAGTATGCGGCCTTTGCAGAAAGTGCAAGCTCACATCCTATCGCACACAGTCTTATAAAGGCTTACGGGCTTGAAATTGACAGGAGCAAGGTTTCTGATATTAAGGAAATAAGCGGTAGGGGTGTCAGGGCAGTTGTTTTTGGTAAAAATGTTGCAGCCGGCAACGACAAGCTTATGGCTGACATTGGAATAGATGCGATAAGCTGTCATGGCGTGGGCACAGTAGTGCATGTTGCCATAGATGGCAAGTATGCAGGACATATCCTTATTGCTGATGTTGTTAAGGTTCATTCTGCCGAGGCGATTAAGAGTCTTCACAGAGTCGGGATAAAGAGAACGGTGATGCTTACCGGTGATTCAAAGAGGGTCGGCGAGGCTGTCGCCGGTGAACTTGGAATAAGTGAGGCTTATACGGAGCTTCTTCCTGCAGACAAGGTAGCGAAGGTTGAGAGCGAGATAGCAAAGAAAAACGGGAATGTTGCCTTTGTAGGTGATGGTATAAATGATGCACCCGTGCTTTCGAGAGCTGATGTGGGTATTGCCATGGGAGCTATGGGAAGTGATGCCGCGATAGAGGCGGCTGATGTGGTACTTATGGATGATGACCCGCTGAAGATTGCAGGAGCTATTAGGATTGCCAGAAAAAGCATGGGAATAGTATATGAAAATATTTATTTTGCTATAGGCATAAAGCTTTTGTGTCTTGTTATCAGTGCGGTTGGTATAGGCAATATGTGGCTTGCCATATTTGCAGATACCGGAGTTCTTATAATCTGTGTTATAAATGCTATAAGAGCACTATTTATCAATAAGAGACAGAATTAGTATAAAAATATAGCCCTATGCATTCATTTGTGATGCATAGAGCTTTTTATTTAGTGTATTATTAGACAAAGTCCGATAATACACTCTGTCGGTCACTGCGAGAGTGATAAAACATGAACGGCTAGTCCGTTATTTTTTCTTTTTGGCATTTTTCCTTGCAAGAGCTGCAAGCTGTGAAGCCATTTTTTTCTGTTCTGCTTCATTTCTGCTTTTCTTTTTACCTAATTTACTCATTATCATTTATACCTTGTCGCAGGCAGGGTGCTTACCGGTGTCGTGCCTGCAGCGGTACCGGCATAAGTTTAAAGCTCTTTTTTGAAAATAATTTATAACGATAAGTCTGTATAGAAAGCAACAGTATTAAATATAGCCCCTTTTGGGGGAAAGTGCAAGTGGAATTATTCTGAAATTATTGAAAATAGTTGAAATGATGATAAGAGATTATAAAATAATGTGGATACTTTTAAGATAATCTTTATTTACAATATGAGCGATAAGTGTTAAGCTTCAATTAGCACTCTAATAGTGACAGTGCTAACAAGAGAGAAAGAAGGTGGAAATATGGTGAATAAAAAGGAACCTAAGGATCAGAGAAAGCCGCTGGTTGTATTTTACATAGTTGCGCTTGCTGTCCTTGTAATATTCAATGTATTTGTAGTGCCTTTTGCGGCAAGCAGGAGCATTGAGGAGGTTGATTACGGAACTTTTATGACGGATACCGAGAGCGGTAAGATCGATGAGGTTCAGATCACAACAAGCAAGATTCTTTTTAAACTTAAGGATTCTGACAAGATTTATAAGACTGGTCTTATGAATGATACCGGGCTTGTAGACAGGCTTCATTCTTCCGGGGTTAAGTTTTCAAGCCAGATAATAGAGCAGTCATCGCCTTTTGCGGATTTTCTTTTTACATGGGTGGTGCCTATCGGTATTTTTGCATTAGTTGGATATTTTCTTAATAGGCAGATGCAGAAGGCTCTTGGGGATTCATCCATGATGTTTGGTGGAAACGGCGGACTTGGCAATTTCGGCGGCGTCGGCAAAAGCAATGCGAGAGTTTATGTCAAAAGTTCGGATGGCATAAAATTTAAGGATGTAGCTGGCGAAGAGGAAGCGAAAGACAACCTTAAAGAGATAGTAAATTATCTACATGACCCGAACCAGTACAGGGAAATCGGAGCTTCTATGCCGAAGGGCGTTTTGCTTGTAGGCCCTCCAGGAACAGGTAAGACTATGCTTGCAAAGGCAGTTGCAGGTGAGGCGAATGTACCATTCTTTTCAATGTCAGGTTCTGAATTTGTTGAAATGTTTGTCGGGATGGGGGCTTCAAAGGTACGTGATCTTTTTAGGCAGGCAAAGGAAAAGGCTCCTTGTATTGTTTTTATAGATGAAATTGATGCAATAGGAAAGAAGCGTGATAATTCTCTTTCTACAAATGATGAGCGTGAACAGACCTTGAATCAGTTGCTTACCGAGATGGACGGTTTTGAGGGCAACAGCGGAGTTATAATCCTTGCCGCAACCAACAGACCTGAGTCACTGGATCCTGCGCTTACAAGACCTGGTCGTTTTGACAGAAGAGTTCCAGTTGAGCTTCCGGATCTTAAGGGACGTGAGGATATTTTGAGGGTTCATGCAAGGAAGATAAAGCTTTCCGACAGCATTGATTTCAACAAGGTTGCAAGGATGGCAGCAGGTGCTTCCGGTGCAGAACTTGCCAATATTGTTAATGAGGCGGCTCTTAGGGCTGTGAGGGATAACAGGAAATTTGCAACGCAGTCTGATCTTGAAGAGAGTATTGAGGTTGTTATCGCAGGCTATCAGAAGAAAAATGCGATTCTTTCAAGCAAGGAAAAGCTTATTGTTTCTTATCATGAGGTCGGACATGCCCTTGTTGCCGCAAAGCAGAACCACACGGCTCCTGTGCAGAAGATAACTATAATTCCTCGTACTTCCGGTGCTCTTGGATATACAATGCAGGTTGAAAAAGAGGGAAACCACTACCTTATGAGCAAGGACGAACTTATGGCAGAGATTGCAACTCTTACAGGCGGTCGTGCCGCTGAAGAAGTTGAGTTTGGCAGTATTTCAACCGGCGCTTCCAATGATATTGAAAAGGCTACGAAGCTTGCAAGGCAGATGATCACAAGGTACGGTATGAGCGACGAATTTGGAATGGTAGCTCTTGAAAATGTAACAAATCAGTATCTTGGCGGTGATTCAACTCTTGCATGCTCACCGGAAACTCAGACAAAGATTGATAATGAAGTTGTTGCTCTCGTTGAAAAACAGCATGAGAAGGCTGTGCAGATATTGCGTGAAAATAAATCAAAGCTTGACGAAATTGCAAAATATCTTTATGAAAAAGAAACGATTACAGGTGAAGAATTTATGAATATTCTGGATAAAAAACCTGAGCTTGAAACAAAAGAATAGGAGGTGAAATAATGTTCCCATTTTTTATACTTTCAACAACAAGCATGATTTTTTGGATTTATATTCTTGTAGCAATTGTACCAGCATTATTTCTTTTGAGATATATTTATAAGCAGGATGCTATTGAACACGAACCTTTAGGCCTTATAATTAAGCTTTTAATTCAGGGAGTTTTAGCGGGGCTTGGTGCAATAGTACTTGAAAAAATTGGAGGCTTCATCCTTCCTGCTTTTGCAGAAGAGGGAACAGCAACTTATACTATATTTTTTGCTTTTCTTGTGGTGGCAGCAGCGGAAGAGGGCATGAAACTCGTGCTTATGAAAAGGACTACATGGAAAGATCCAAACTTCAATTTTCGTTTTGATGGTATTGTTTATAGTGCGAGCGTTTCGCTCGGATTTGCGGCATTCGAAAATATAGGATATGTTTTTAGTTATGGGCTTTCTGTTGCTGGTCCAAGAGCACTGTTCGCAATTCCAGCTCATTTGGGCTTTTCGATTTTTATGGGATATTTTTATGGAAGAGCTAAGCTATGTGATAATATCGGTGATGAAGTAAGAAAAAAGAGAAATATGACAGCGGCTTATGTTTCTGCTGTTTTTCTTCATGGCTTTTATGATTCGTGTGCTATGATCAGTTCTACATTATCAAATGTAATGTTCTATATTTTTGTTGCAGTAATGTATGTTATAGTTATAAAATTGATAAAGAAAGAGGCAGCGACTGACAGAGCGATTTGAGAAAATAAGAGGTTTATTATGGTAAATGATTTTCCTTGTGAAAGCTGTAATAATTATGTTTACGATGAAGAGGAAGAGGCGTATTTTTGTGAGCAGGATATGGATGAGGACGATTACGGAAGGTTGATATCCTCTGAAAGAAAAACCTGTCCGTTTTATAGGAACGGTGATGAATATAAGGTGGTACGCCATCAGGCTTTTTAAGTCGGTCAGATTGAAATTTATCTTGTAAATAAAAACTCCTGTAGTTATAATTACTACAGGGGTTCTTTTAAGTTTATGGGAAATTCATTTGGAGTTTCCATAAATCAAAATGTTCACCTAAAAATAAAGAGAAGGTAAAAAAAGATGCTATTTAAAAAGAAGAACGAGGCAGCACTTACGCCTCCTATGGGGTGGAACAGCTGGGACTGTTTTGCTGCAAATGTGACTGAAGAAGAGCTTCTTGCAAATGCAAGGGCTATGAAAGAAAAGCTTGCGCCATACGGATTTCAGTATGTTGTTTGCGATATCCAGTGGTCCGAGCCTCTTGCAGGAAGTGAAAATGTGGTTTACCGCGATTTTGCAGATCTTAATATTGATGAGTATGGCAGACAGCTTCCGGCAGAGAACCGTTTTCCATCTTCGAAGGGTGGAGTCGGTTTTAAGAAGATTTCAGATGAAATACATGCAATGGGGCTTAAATTTGGTATTCATATCATGAGGGGGATTCCAAGAAAAGCCGTTGAAAAGAATACAAAGGTGCTTGGTACCAAGGTTACAGCGAGGGCTGTTGCAGATCCATTTTCAATATGTCCATGGAACGGTGACATGTATGGAGTAAAAAACACACCTGAAGGGCAGGCTTATTATGACTCTATTTTTGAGCTTTATGCTTCATGGGGAGTTGATTTTGTAAAGGTTGATGATATAGCACATGAACACCTCTATCCGGACCACGCTTATGGTGAAAATGAGGTGCACATGATCCGCAAGGCTATAGACAAGTCCGGAAGAAGTATGGTGCTTTCACTGTCACCGGGACCTGCTGTCATAGAAAAGGCATGGCCTATGGAGCGTGATGCAAATATGTGGCGCATAACAGATGATTTCTGGGATGATTGGAAACTTTTAAAGGCTATGTTTGAGCGTTGTGAAGTATGGCAGAGGCATGTGGGCGAGGGTTCATGGCCTGATTGTGATATGCTTCCGCTTGGCCGCATAGGTACCGGATTCAGAGCAGGAAGGGACACTAATTTCACAAAAGATGAACAGAGAACTCTTATGAATCTCTGGGGAATCTTCAGGTCTCCGCTTATTATGGGCGGCGATCTAAGAGAACTTGATGACTGGACACTTTCACTTCTTACCAATAAGGAAGTGCTTGAAGCTAATCAGCATGGGGCTGATCCGACTCAGCTTGAGAGGGATGACAGCCATGTTGTATGGACAAGTGAAGGAAATGATTGCAGGTTCCTTGCGATATTTAATATTTCCGAGGAAGAAAAGGAGTTTCATTTCAACCTGAATGACCTTGAAATGGAAGTGCATAATGTTTGCGATATCTGGAATAACAGTGACGCTGTTACAGCTGGAAATGAGCTTACAGTAAAGCTTGCTCCGCATGCTTCTGCAATGTATAAGGTCAGATAAATCTAAAAATAGATTAAAGAAAGGTGCCGCTTATGAAAATGAATAGTGACTGGAAAAAAATAAAAACTGCTCTTCGTCATAAACCATATATCATAGTTGGAATGTGCTCCTGCGAAAGTGATGAAATATGCAGGGTGCTTGATAAGCACAATATTCCTTATGATAAGGCGGATCTTTCATATAAACAGCCTGTATGGCAGAAATTACCTGAGGAACAGCAGGTAAAGATAAGGGAGGCTTTTGCAGGCGGACGTCCGGTTATCGGCTTTTGTATAAATGGTTCGGCTCCGGAAGAGGCTATAAGCGTGCCTATTGTATGGTACGGTCTGGATGCAGAACAAAACGAGGCGGGTCCTCTTGTGCAGCTTGATATGGCACTTGATGGGGAGGTTTCGCCTTACCATGAACTTGTGGCAGCAAACAGCTGGGGCTTCATTTTTGAAATGAGGAAAACAGCTGTAAGGCTGATGAAAGGTGAAGGTGCCCAGGAATGCTACGACAGGATAATGACCGAGTCAAGGATAAAGCAGGAAAATTTTGAAAATTATGTACGCAGGGACTATGACCCTGAGGAGTATGGTATTGGAGATATTCCTGCAAAGTATAGGGCTGGAATGAATATGGTCATGAAGACGATAAGACGCAGAGACAGGCGTGCTCAGGGAGTCAGTGTTGATCAGGAAAAGAATGCCGAGAAAGCAGTTCTTGGTGCTTATCTTGTCGGAAGCGTGACTGTTGTGGAGTCCGAGAACACTGCGCCGTCTGCTCTTCTTGACAGGCTTATAGAGTCGGAAAGATTTGGCGTGCTTATGCTTCTTAGCGGAAACCTTAGTTATTTTTACGGGCCTAATACCAAGGTAAATAAACTTAAGGAGCATTTTCCTGACGGAAGAGTGGGGGCTGGCATTGGCAATAGGGGCTTCTGGTACAGTCATTACAGCAAACCGCTTGTACTTGAATATGTAAAAAATATGGAAAAGAAGAAATGATGAATTGATTCGATCAAGGGAGTGGATATGGACGAGAAGATAAAAACTTTGTCTGACTGGATAAATGAAAGTCACAATATCGTTTTCTTTGGCGGAGCAGGAGTTTCTACAGAGAGCGGCATTCCTGATTTCAGAAGCGTTGACGGATTATATAACCAGAAATATAAATTTCCACCGGAAGAAATCATCAGTCACAGTTTTTATAAAAGAAATCAGAAGGAATTTTACCGTTTTTACTGGGACAGGATGATCTACCGAGACGCCAGACCGAATATTACTCATGAATTTCTTGCAAAACTTGAAGAGGCAGGAAAGCTTTCTGCTGTGGTTACGCAGAATATCGACGGACTTCATCAGAAGGCAGGCAGCAAAAAGGTGTATGAGCTTCATGGCTCTACGCTTAGAAATTATTGTGAAAAATGCGGAAAGTTCTATTCTCTTGATGATGCATTTGAAAGAGCCTTGTGCGATAAGGATGATTTCTTTAAAAATGCTGACGGAACCTACGAACCGGGAGTGCCGAGGTGTGCAGACTGTGGCGGTACAATAAAGCCGGATGTTGTGCTTTATGAAGAAGGGCTTGATGAGGACACTATTGAGGGCGCTGTGCGTGCCATTGCCGATGCGGATATGCTTATAATAGGAGGAACTTCGCTTGTTGTGTACCCTGCGGCAGGATTTATAAGGTATTACAAGGGCAATAAGCTTGTTCTTATAAACAAGAGCCATACTCAGATGGATTCGGAATCAGACCTTGTAATAAACAGGGGGCTTGGTGAAGTTTTCAGTGAGGTCATAAAAAATACTGGCATCTGACTATTAAGGCGCTGTCCGGCAGAGCATTTCAACTTGTTTACTCGTTTTATTTTTAATCTGTAATGATAAAACTACGCTCCTCGTCTTTGATGGGGAGTGTTTTTTCTTCCATATCGGAAATGTCTATCCAGGATGAATTGTTTAAAATAACAAGAAGTTCATTTATAAGTGCCTCCTCGCCCTGCACTTCCATCATAACGCTTCCGTCATATTCATTGCGCACCCATCCTGTGAGGCCTAAGTGGTTGGCGCTGTTGCTTGCTCTGTACCTGAAACCGACTCCCTGTACATATCCGCGAAATATAAATCTTTTTCTTATTTTACTCATAGTGCTTTAAAGTATAACGCCTTTTTAGGATATTTACAATAAGTTAAAGCACTGCTTAAAGGTGCAATCCTTAATTTTACTTTACGTTACGCCTCTAATGCATTATAATAATTACTGAAGTGCACTGCGAAGCAGGGTACTTCGCTCTGCCAGCCATCGCGAAGCAGGGTACTTCAGTATGCCAGCTATCGTGTGGCAGTTCTACAATAGAGAGAGCGCGACTCTCGGAATGCGAGGTTAGGTTTCATGGATAAGAACAGAGTTGTTCCGTCTTGTGTGTTGTTCCTTGCTCTATTTATAGCGGAAATATACGCGGTTGTGCAATTTCGGGATAACCCGGTTGTGCCTTTGGTCATCTGTATTCTTTTACTTGCATCAGCATGGTTTTCTTTGAGTGAGCTGTTAAAGTTTGAAAAAATGCTTGGTTCATCGCAGGAACCTTCAAAAGAAGATGATCAGGTTAAGTATATAAAGGCAGCAGCAAGCTTTCAAAAGAAGACCTTCGAGTTTCTTTCGGAGGAACTTTATGAACTTGAAAAGAAAATTCCGTCTACATACGACGACAGTGATGTAAAAAAGCATATAAAAGCGACGATCAAATTTGAACGTGAAAATACGAAGCAGCTCATTTCAACCATGAGGCAAGGAATTGAGCAGAATGCGGCTGTATTGGAGAGCCTTTCCAACAGTGTGGCAGAGCTTAAAGAAACAGTGAGATCCACTGAGACTGCGTCTGAAAGAGGTGACGAGATGGAGATAGCTGAGAGCCTTCGCGAGATTGCAGCAAAACTTGACACTCTTACTGAGGCGATTAAGAATATTCCTTCGGCAAATGTGCAATATGCGGCGAGCCCGGCAGCGGGTGCGGAAAATATAAGTCCGGCTGTGACAGAAGAAGTTCCGGTTATGGAGCTTGAGCCTGAACTTGAAATGTCAGCGGAACCTTATGAGGAAGCAGTTTCTGAAATGGAAATAGAGCCTGCGGTGGAAGCTCCTGCAGAGCCAGTTTCCGAGTCTGAGCCTGTAATGGATATAGAAGCGGAAGAGACGCCAATTCCAGAAGCAGAGCCGATTTCTGAGCCGGAACCAGTGGTTACACCGGTATCAGATGACCCGAACCACAAGATGAGTCCGGATGAGATAGCGGCTCTTTTTGCAGGTACAGCAAGCTCAGAGCCTGAACTGGAGCCAGTTCCGGAACCTGAACCAGAGCCGGAGCCGGTACCAAAGCCGATAACACCGGTATCAGATGATCCAAATCATGTTATGACGCCGGATGAAATAGCAGCACTTATTGCATCAGCAGGAAATTAATTTAATAAACATGAATTATGTAGTTTTTGATCTTGAATGGAATCAGGCAGATACGTCAAAGGAAGAGGCACATGAGTCTCTTCCTTTTGAGATTATAGAGATAGGGGCGGTCAAGCTTGATGAAAATCTGAAAAGAGTGGGTACATTTCACAGGATTATAAAGCCAGTCGTATACCCTGAACTTTTTTCATATACACGCGATATTGTAAATCTGACGGATGAAGATCTTGCAGAGGGAGTTCCCTTTGAAGTGGCATGCAGAGATTTTTTGAAATGGTGCGGGAAGACTTCAGAGTACAGATTCTGTACATGGGGAACGCTTGATCTGACCCAGTTACAGAGGAATATGGAGTGGTTTGGAGTAGAGAATCATTTTTCGAGGCCACTTGTATATTTCAACGTGCAGCAGCTTTTTTCGATAGACAGACAGGAAGAGAAGGAAAAGGCGTATTCATTGGAAACTGCGGTTGAAATGCTTATGCTTCCTGAAACGGGAGAGTATCATTCTGCATTGGCGGATGCTTCATATACAGCTAATATTATGCAGAAGATTGACAGGGAACTTTTAAAAAAGTATCCGGCAGCAGACCCTTACAGATTTCCACTTACAAGCGATCAGGAATTTTATGTAAGGTATCCGGATCACAGCATTTATATGACAAAGGCGTACAAGACAAAAGAGGCGCTCAAGGTTGCGGAGCTTTATATGCCTATAAAATGCAGTGTGTGCGGCAGGAGGATAAGAAGGCTTATTCCATGGTACACAAACAACTGTAAGGCATATTATACGGTTGGCAAATGCCGCGAAGATGGTCACATGAAGGTTAAAAAAGTTATTAAAAATCCCGATGGAAAGCATTATTTTGAAATTCAGACAGTAAGAAAAGTTGACTCCGATAAGGCAATGCAGCTTATAAAGAATCACAAAAGATAGAGAACTCCGCAGAAATGCGGAGTTCTCTTTAAGGTTTTAGAATCTAATATGTCTTTTATCTATGCCACTTGACTTGCGCAGGCGTTTATGCATCATATAGCGCTTTCTTCTTTTCCTGCGGGGGCGAAGAACTTTTATATCGTAAATGATAAATATGATGACAACTGCTGCAATCACAAGCAGAGTGATGATTCCTTTTTTACTGTCGAAGAGGAAATTGCGGATGTTGGTAAAAAAGGTATTTAATCCGGCTGAATATTCTTCTGCGGAAACTTCAACGGCACTTTGACTTGCAGGAGCTGTTGCTTCTATCAGAGATAGATTTTGGGTACCTGTGTAGATAAGCTCTGTCTGACCTATTTTATGGTTGCGGTAAATGTAATCAATAGTTCCTACAATATTGGCACCCTCTTTTACTGATGTGATCGAATCATCGTAGGTGCAGTCCGTTATTACTGAGTCAAAGTCACATTTTTTGGGTATAGAGAGCATTGCAGGTCCCGAAGCTGTAAATACTGCTACGGGATCTTTTTTTAGGATCCTTGTATAAAGTGCAGAACCTGAAACAGCAGGATCAAGGGTTACTTTGTCGCTTGTTTCCATGCGGAAACGCTTAAAAGTGTGGTCTAAAAGCTTCAGAGAACTTTCATATTGGTCTGCGCGGCACCCTGCCTTCATCACGACGCACACAACATCCATGCTGCCCTTTTTTGCACAGGAGACAAGTGTATAGCCTGCCTCCGAGGTGTAGCCTGTTTTTCCGGCATAGCAGTATTCATAACCATATTCCGGATTTTCAGCAGGATTTATCATCTGATGTGTGTTTGCTATAGGTCGTGTTTCATCTATTTTATTTGTTTTTGGGATAACATATTTTTTTAGCCCTGCTATCCTTACGAAATCGGGGTGTCTTGCTGCTTCCCTTGCTATGAGAGCCATATCGTAGGCACAGGTATAATGGTTTTCATTATAAAGTCCGCATGGGTTTGCAAAGTGAGTGTTCACGCAGCCAAGCTCTCTTGCCTTTTCATTCATCATACCGACAAAGTTATCGACACTGCCGCCTACGTGAATCGCGATTGCATTTGCGACTTCATTTGCAGAGGCAAGGAGCATGCCATGCAGAGCATTTTCGAGGGAAAGCTTTTCCCCAATCTGCATACCTATACTGGAACTTTCGTTGTCGCCTGTATTTATGGCTTCGTCGGTAAATTCTACATCCTCTGAAAGAGAACTACAGTTTTCCAAGGCTAAAAGTGCTGTCATGACTTTGGTGATACTTGCGGGGTACTCTTTTTTGGTACCTTCCTTTTCGAAGAGAACCGTTCCGGTATCCACGTTCATTACAACAGCGGAGCCTGCCTTTATTGATGGGCAGTCCGGCCATGAATCGGTGGCAGCAGAGGCACTTGCAGTAGGAATGCTGCCTGTTACTGCTGTAAAAATGAGTGCTGTTACAGCGGCTTTTTTGATTATTTTTCTAAATATGCTTAAAAATGACATAATTTATACCAAAAATGAAATTGACAATCCTAAAAAAATACTGTACTGTAAAACTGTTTGGTTATATGGAGGTAAATAATGCGTCTTCGTAATGTAAAAGGTTCACGTGATACTATCGCGGACAGCGAATTCGTTGTACATGAGCCAGAATCTGTAAAAGGCACCTGGAGAGGATATTTTCCTAATAAGGCACCTCTTTATATCGAGATAGGTATGGGCAAGGGTAAGTTTATAACCACTCTTGCAGGCCTTCATCCTGATATAAATTTTATCGGAATTGAAAAATATTCAAGTGTCCTTGTAAGAGGTATAGAAAAGGAGAGCGAACTGCTCCTTCCAAACCTCAGATTTATAAGGATGGATGCCGAAGACATAAATAATGTTTTCGCAGAGGGTGAGGTAGACCGGATATATCTGAATTTCTCTGATCCATGGCCTAAGGACCGTCATGCGAAAAGAAGACTCACATCCAGGCAGTTTCTTGCACGGTACGATAAAATGCTCGTGCCGGATGGTAAAATCTGTTTTAAAACTGATAATGTGCCGCTCTTTGACTTTTCAATCGAAGAGGCAAATGAGGCCGGCTGGGATATATCGGAATTTACACGCGATCTGCACCACAGCGAGTGGGTAGAAGGAAATGTAATGACCGAATATGAGGAGAAGTTTTCTGCCAAGGGTAATCCTATCTGCAGAATGGTTCTCACAAGAAAACCGGAGCACACATCTTAGTATAGTATAGATTTAAGGTGAGCGCAATAAATAATTGCGTAAGTCTTAGGGTGTTTGCAAGAAAATTCCGTTTTTCTTACTTCTTTTACTTGAGAAGTAGTTAAGAAAGTAGTAAAATAGTTTATGTAAATCTGAAAGTGAGGCTGAAATGATCAAACTTGAAAGAACCGCTGTCATGAATCTTGAAAACGCAATGCGCGGAGCAAGGAATCCACTTAATTCATGGGCAAGGTCGGACAGTGCTTACGATAATGATCATAATTATGTGCTTGGCCCTAATGACTTGGACCTTGCAAAGAGGCTTGCAAGAGCAGGAAGCGACCACAGGAAGTTTATCCGTCAGATATTTGTATCTGTGGATATTACAGCTCCTATATATTGGTGGAAAGAATACGATACTTACAAGGTGGCAACTGTTGCCAATTCTACCAGTACCATGCACAAGATTCAGGCAAAAGAGTTTGCTATGGAGGACTTCTCCACAGACCATCTTACACCCGAGGCAAAGGCTTCATTTAAGAAATACATAGAAGTTATAGAAGAAAGCAGATTGAAGTTCCTTGAAACAAAGGATAAGTCATACTGGTACAACATGATCCAGATGCTTCCTGAAAGCTACAATCAGCTTCGCACGTGTTCTCTTAATTATGAGACGCTTACAAATATTTATTATGCTCGTAAGGACCACAAGCTTGCCGAATGGCATACTTTCTGTGACTGGATAAAGACGCTTCCTTATGCGGAGGATATCATCCTTAACAGAGATTAAGCAGTACAGTCCTTGAGATAATGCCGTATATCGCCGGAAGGCAATCATTTTTAGCGGCAGGCTTTATAAAACGTTGTATTGCAAAGCAGTACGACAATAACCGGGGAGGGTTTTAACAATGAGCGATGTAGAAAATCTCACAGTCAACGCCATCAGAGTTCTTTCAGCTGATGCGATCCAGAAGGCAAATTCAGGTCATCCTGGTCTTCCTCTTGGCAGCGCACCTATGGCTTATGAACTTTGGGCAAACCACATGTGCCACAATCCTAAGGATCCTGAGTGGGAAAACAGAGACCGTTTTGTTCTTTCAGGCGGACATGGTTCTATGCTTCTTTATTCACTTCTTCATCTTTTCGGTTATGGCCTTAAGCTTGAAGACCTTAAGCAGTTCCGTCAGTGGGGCTCACTTACACCTGGACATCCTGAATATCGTCATACAAAGGGTGTAGAAGCTTCAACAGGCCCTCTTGGTGCAGGTATGGCTATGGCAGTAGGTATGGCAATGGCTGAAGCTCATCTTTCATCAGTTTTCAATAAAAAAGGCTATCCTGTAGTAGACCACTATACATACGTTCTCGGTGGTGACGGATGTATGATGGAAGGCATCAACTATGAGGCATTTTCACTTGCAGGAACACTTAAGCTTAACAAGCTTATCGTTTTCTATGACAGCAATCGTATTTCTATCGAAGGTGATACAGATACATCATTCACAGAGGATGTAATTGCAAGATTTAAGGCATTTGGCTTCCAGACTATCGAGGTGGCAGATGGTACAGATCTCAAGGCTATCGGAGCTGCTATCGAGGAAGCAAAGGCAGATAAGACACGTCCTTCACTTATCAAGGTTAATACTGTTATTGGTTTTGGTTCACCAAAGGAAGGTACAGCAGCAGTTCATGGTTCACCTCTTGGTGAAGAGGGCGTGCTTGCTATGAAGAAGAAGCTTGGCTATCCTTCAGAAGAGCCGTTCTTTGTACCTGAGGAAGTTTATGCAAACTGTGCTGCAAAGATTGAAAAGGGTGCAAAGGCAGAAGAAGACTGGAAGAAGCTTTTCAATGATTACTGCGCTAAGTTCCCTGAGATGAAGACTCTTTGGGATGAATATCATGATGCAGATATCGCAAAGAAGCTTTACGACGATCCTTCATTCTGGGAATTCGAAGACAAGCCAATGGCTACAAGAAACACCTCTGGCATGGTGCTTAACAGAATTAAGGATAAGATTCCTGCACTTTTTGGCGGTTCAGCAGACCTTTCTCCTTCTACAAAGTCAGATATGAAGGATGAGCCATTCTTCTCAGCTGACAATTATGCAGGACGTAATATCCACTTTGGTATAAGAGAGCTTGCAATGACCGCTATGGGCAACGGACTTGCTCTTTCAGGTCTCAAGGCTTATGTATCTACTTTCTTCGTATTCAGTGATTACATGAAGCCAATGGCAAGACTTTCATCACTTATGAAGCTGCCTCTTACCTATGTGCTTACACACGATTCAATCGGTGTTGGTGAGGACGGGCCTACACATGAACCTATCGAGCAGCTTGCTGAATTCAGAAGCATGCCTAACTTCCATGTATATCGTCCTGCAGATGGCAGAGAGACTTCAGCAGCATGGTATGCAGCACTTACAAGCAAGGAAACACCTACAGCGATCATAGGCTCACGTCAGAACCTTCCACAGCTTCCTGGCTCAGGCAAGGATGCACTTAAGGGTGCTTATGTTCTTGCAGACAGCAAGAAGGAAATTCCTGATGCTATCGTTATAGCAAGTGGTTCTGAAGTACATCTTGGTATGCAGGCGAAGGAAGAGCTTGCAAAGGAGGGTATCGATATCAGAGTCGTATCAATGCCATGTATGGATGTATTTGAAGAGCAGAGCGCTGAGTATAAGGAAAGCGTACTTCCAAAGGCTTGCCGCGCAAGAGTTTCAGTAGAAGCTCTCTCAACATTTGGCTGGGACAGATACGTTGGTCTTGACGGTATTTCAATCGGAATGAAGGGCTTTGGTGCTTCAGCTCCTGGAGATGTTCTCTTTGAGAAGTTTGGTATTACAAAAGAAGCAGTTATAGAAGCAGTTAAGACTGTTACAAAGTAAAGAATCATTTCAACCTGATTAAATAAAAGGGTCTTCCTTCGGAGAATGTTCCGGAGGAGGGCTTTTTTGTTGAAATAAACCGAGAGTCAGAATTTATGCTGTTTTGTGATTTGTACTTGCTTTTTTGGCTTTAAGGGTTCATAATCTAAGACGTGATTGTGTTTTCGGGATAACCCGACACATAACCTTAAAACAGGCGGATGGTCAGGATGTGGATGGTGTTCACAGAGGCTGCATCTGCTGAGAAAAAGAAAGGGTTTTTATTATGGAGAAAGAAGAATTTCTCACGGTCTATCGTCACTCATTGGCACACGTTCTTGCTAAGGCAGTAATCGAGATCTTTGGCAAAGAGAATGTGCAGTATGCAATAGGACCTCAGATTGCTGACGGTTTCTATTACGATTTCAAACTCCCTCGTACAGTTACAGAAGAAGATTTCCCTGAGATCGAAGCAAAGATGAAGGAAATCATGAAGAGGGGCGAGGATTGGACAAGAAAAGAAGTTTCCAAGTCGGAAGCACTTACAATGTTCAAAGATCAGGAATTTAAGACAGAACTTATCAATGATCTGCCTGAAGATGAAACCATCACTGTATATTATACAGGTGATGATTATGTTGACCTCTGCAGAGGCCCTCACGTTGATAATTCAAAAGAACTTCTCTCTACTGCTTTCAAGGTAAAGGCAGTTTCCGGTGCTTATTGGCGCGGAGATGAGAAGAGGGGCATCACTCTTCAGAGAATATATGTTTATGCATTCCCTAACCAACAGGAATTAAAGGAACATCTCAAACTTATCAAAGAAGCTCTTGAAAGAGATCATAAGAAAATCGGACCTGAACTTGGTCTTTTCATGTTCAATGAAACTGCACCTGGTATGCCATATTGGCTTCCAAGGGGTTGGAAGAGTTACAAGGCTCTTGTTAATTTCTGGAGAAAGATACATGACCGTCATGGATATCAGGAGATCAGTGCTCCTGTTATCAACAGTCGTAAGCTTTGGGACATCAGTGGACACTGGGCTCATTACAGAGACAACATGTTCATAGTTCCTGATTCAGATTGGACACCAGAGGCAAAGGATCTTATGGCAGCAAAGCCTATGAACTGTCCTAATGCAATGCTTACCTACAAGAGAACAAATCATTCTTACAAGGAACTTCCTATCCGTTACAACGAGATAGACGTTATCCACAGAAAAGAGAAGAGCGGTCAGCTTAACGGTCTTTTCCGTGTACAGGAGTTCCGTCAGGATGACGACCATACATTCGTAATGGAATCACAGATTGAGGAAGAGATTGCAGATATCATGCAGATTGCTGATGAGATCTATTCTGTATTTGGCATCACTTACAGAGCCGAGCTTTCAACAAGACCTGATGATTTCATGGGTGATATCAACGTATGGAACCATGCAGAAGAGGCTCTTAAGAACATTCTCAACAAGAAGTATGGTGAAGGCAATTATGATATAAATGAAGGTGATGGAGCATTCTATGGTCCCAAGATTGACCTTCAGATAAAGGATGCGCTTGGACGTGAGTGGCAGTGTGGTACTATCCAGCTTGACTTCCAGCTTCCTCATAACTTCGGTCTTACGTATCAGGATGACAATGGAACCATGCAGCAGCCTGTAGTTATCCACAGAGCTATCTTTGGTTCATTTGAAAGATTTATGGGTATAATCATTGAAAACTATAAGGGTGCATTCCCATTCTGGCTTTCACCTTCACAGGTTTCAATCGTGCCTATCCGTACAGAGCATAACGATTACGCTCACAAGGTTGAGGATGCACTTCTTGATGCAGGACTTCGTGTAGAAGCTGATTACGCAGACAAGAACATGAATTCCAAGATCAAGGATTTCAAGCATTTCAAGACTCCTTACATCGTAGTTGTAGGTGATAAGGAAGCAGAGACAAATACTGTATCTGTAACAATAAGAGGCGAGAAGCAGCAGCTTCATGATATCCCTCTTGATAAGTTTGTTGAAATCTGCCGCAAGAAGAACGAGACTTACGATAAGGAATTAACTATCGAAGTTTGATTTTCGAGGGGCAAAAAAAGAGAGAACCGATTTTTATCGGTTCTCTCTTTTGGTTTAATGAATTTTTCAGTTCTTTGCTGCCTTTATAGCATCTGTCTTTATAATGAATTTAACTGAACCAGTCTGTCCGTCTGCAAGCTTTGTGAATGTAGTGTATTCCTCGCCTGCATCCATAACTGCATCGAGTCTGTCTATAAGCTCGGATGAATCTTTATCTGAAAGTTTATCTATAAGCTTATTTACACCATCTTTAAGCTTTCCTGCACCTTCATCGAGGTCACCTACACCATTTATAAGCTTTCCGGTGCCATCCTTAAGATCTCCGGTACCCTTCTTAAGATCCCTTGTACCATTTGCAAGCTTATCTACACCGTTGTAAAGAGTATCGGTACCCTTATAGAGGGTCTGTGCTCCTGTACTGAGTGTACCTGCGCCAGTCTTAAGAGTAGTTGCACCTGTTGATAGACTGTCTGCGCCGCTTGAAAGCTTTCCGGCTCCTTCTGCGGCACTGTCTGCACCAGCCTTAAGAGTAAGACTTCCATTATAGAGCTTTGTAAGTGCTTCGGAAAGTGTCTGTGCACTTGAAGGAAGTGAAGATACAGCCTTTGAGAACTCAGATGCACCACCTGCAAGTTTATCTGCGCCTGCAACAAGTGTTTTGACCTTTGTCTGATTTTCTGTGCTTAAAAGACTTGCAGCCTGCTGTTTTAAGCCATCACTTACTGTTGTAAGTGCTCCTACAGCTCCCTTCATCTGGTTGTATGCAGCCCAGTCTGTAGGGTTTGCGGCTATAGCTGTCTCACTACCATATTTTGCAACAAGTGCACCCATCTTTGCCTTGTAATCGGCTGTCTGGCTGTCAAGTGCAGCAATCTGTGTCTGTAAAGATGAGCCTATTGTATTGATACTTCCGGCAAGTTCATTTACACCCTTATCAACAGCGGCAGCACCCTCGGAAATTGAAGCTGCATTGCTTGTGATCTGCTTGCTGCTTGAAGCAAGGACAGAGGCACCGCTGCTGACCTGAGAAAGACCATTGCTAAGGTCGCCTACCCCCTTTGATATTGCAGTTACACCGCTCTTAAGGCTGTCTGCACCGGTCTTAAGGCTTGTGGCTCCTGTTGCAAGCTTTCCTGCACCGTCCTTTACGCTTGTAGTTCCATCAGAAACTTTCTTTGCGCCATCTTTAAGGTCTTTGGCACCAGTATGCAGTTTATCGGCACCATCTTTAAGATCTTTGGCACCATCATCGAGCTTGTTTACACCATCTTTAAGGTCACCGGACTTGTCTTTAAGCTTGCTTGTGCCGTCTTTAAGGTCATTCACACCCTTTTGAAGGTCTTCCTTGCCGTCTGAAAGCTCATTTAACATGTCTTTGAGGTCGCTTATAGTTTTGTTGTCGGTATCTACGGCACCTGAGATTACGTCCGGAAGTGCACAGGTAAGTGTCATGTTAAGTTCGAAATCTGTTGCATCAGCAGTTACTTCGAAGTATTCAGGAACATTTGTATCCTTATCGAGGTCAAGGCTTTCCTTAAGACCCGGGAAAGTAACGCCTACGACCGCAACATTTTTACCTTCGGAAGCGACTTTGCCGTTTGTTACCTGAATATTTGAAAACTTATCTTCAGGAAGCATCATTCCGGTTATTACTGTAAATGGAACGGAAATATCGGTATCCGAGCCCTTTATTTTAACCTTCTTTGTTGCATCGTTTGTATAATCAAAACGGATGGTGACCTTACCGCTTTTTCCGGCAAGCTCCTCAGGTGTGATATCTTTTCCGTCAAGCTTGTATGAAACCTTTATTCCAATCGGTGACTTTTCTGTTGAGGTTCCCTGATAATAGATATCTGAACCGTTGGCATCCCATGTGAGTCCGTCACCGTTCTGTGTGAATTTCTCATCACCCTTTACATTTTTGATGTCTGTAAGGTTGCTTGCATCTGTGATGCTTGCTTCGGAGTTCATGTTTTTAAGCCAGTCGCTTACAATGATCTTCTTCTGGGTACCGTCTGCGCTTGTAAATACATAAACGGTTTCATCCTTATTGTAATTGCCTGATTTTTTTGTATCGCCTGCGTCTGCAAGAAGTATATTTGAAAGTCCGTTTGTTCTTCTTGAAAGCTCCTTGTCTGAAATAACATTTATATCGTTGCAGCTTGCAATGCTTATCTTTTTATCTTCAGCAGCTTTTGCACTTTCGCTTGGGGTAAGTCCGCCAAGGCAGCCTACTATAAGGGCAGTTGCTGCAAATGTTGTTATACTCTTAACTAAAGTCTTATTCATCATTTTAACCTTCCCTTCCTATGGTCTGGATCAGCTTTTTTTCAGGTAAAAAATGTCTGCTGGTGTGTACTATGATCTTGTCGAAAAGCATAAGTACTGATGGAAGTATGAATATAACTGTCACCATACTTATCAGGGCTCCTCTTGACATAAGTACGCAAAGTGAATTGATGATCTTTACCTTTGAATAAAGCGCTACTCCGAATGTTGCTGCAAAGAACGAGAATCCGGAGATCATTATTGATTTTGTACAGGTCTGTGAAGCTATGCTTATGGCTTCCTTCTTTTCAGCTCCTTTGCGACGCTCTTTCTGATATCTTGTGGTCATGAGGATTGCATAATCGACAGTTGAACCAAGTTGGATAGTGCCGATTACGATAGAAGCTATAAATGGAAGTGAGGTCTTTGTGTAAAATGGTATTCCCATATTTATAAATATCGCAAATTCAATGACAGCTACAAGTAAAAATGGAAGAGAAGCTGACTTGAATACGAATGCGATTATTATAAATATAAATCCGATCGAGGCGATATTTACAACTGTAAAGTCGTGATTGGTTACAGTAATAAGGTCCTTTGTACAAGGAGCTTCACCAATGAGCATTGCCTTGTAGCTGTATTTATCAAGTATTTTGTTTATTGTGTCTATCTGCTTATTTACCTCATCACTAGCTACATTGTATTCTGAGCCAAGGATTACAAGTTTCCAGTCAGGACTCTCAACCTTGCTTCTTATGTCGTCGTCAATAAGATCTGTCGGAAGAGCCGGACCAGCAGCAGAATCAAGGCTCAAAAGCCAGCCTACACCGTCTGTATCCTCTATTTCATCACACATCTTACGCATCTGGTTGGAATCAAGGTCGGATGGTACGAGGATCATTTCGGTGGTACTCATACCGATCTTGTCATTTAACTCCTTGTTTGCCTGCACACTTGGAAGTTCCTCTGGCAGGGTATCTGTAAGGTTGTAATAAACCTTTGTGTGACTCTGTCCATAGAAAGCAGGGAACAAAACTATAAGGAAAATAATAATAAAAATCTTGTAGTGCTTTGTAAGAAATTCGCCTATTCCTGTAATGTCAGGAAGAAGTGCCTTGTGCTTTGTATGTTCAAGTGCTCTGTTGAACGTAAGTATAAGCGTTGGAAGTACAGTTACGCAGCAGATAACACCGAGGAGCACGCCTTTTGCCATAACAAGACCTATATCAAGACCAAGCTTGAAACTCATGAAGCAAAGTGCTATGAAACCTGCAATCGTTGTTATTGAAGAACCTATAACAGACTGCAGTGTGTTTGAAATGGCATGTGCCATGGCTCTCTTGTTATCGCCCGGAAATCTTTCCTGATTTTCCTTGTAGGAATTCCAAAGGAAAATCGAATAGTCCATCGTAACACCGAGCTGCAATACTGCGGCAAGTGCCTTTGTAAGGTAGCTTACTTCACCAAAGACAATGTTGCTTCCGAGGTTGTATATGATAGCCATTCCTATACTTAAAAGGAATAAGATAGGAACGAGGAAGGAATTCATTGTCAGCGAAAGAACTACTATAGAAAGAAGAACTGCAATCGCAACATATACAGGCTCTTCTTTTTCTGTAAGCTCCTTGGTATCTTCAACTATGGAGCTCATTCCTGAAAGGAAGCACTGGTCATTTGCAAGCTTTCTTATTTCTTTGACAGCGTTCATGGTTGAGTTGGCTGATGTTGAATCTTTAAATATGATCATCATCATTGTCGCGTCGCCCTTATCGAACTTTTCTAGTATATCATCCGGAAGCATTTCCTTTGGAATGGAGATATCGAGCACATCACTGTACCAGATGACTGACTTTACAGCGTCAACATCTTTTATCTTTGCTTCCAGAGCTTCCACATCCTTATCGGGCATGTTTTCACATACCATCATTGAGAATGCACCGCTGCCGAACTCGTCTAACAGGATATCCTGTCCTTTCATTGTCTCTATATCCTTTGGAAGATAAGAGAGTACATCATAATTTACCCTTGTCCTTGCATAACCCAAAATGGCTGGTATGAGGAGAAGGATAGAAATGATGAGGATCGGAATTCTTAACTTGACTACTACTTTTCCGAACTTGATCATTAGTTTGTATTCCTCCTTTTAGATAATTACTGTTTGAAGTAAATGAGATTTCCTGCTTGATGGCATTACAGTCGGCTTAGTAGGTTAATGACCATTAGTCATTTTCTTTGACTGCAAAGCAGTTATATCACTAAAATGACTTTTGGTCAATATCAAATTATACAATTTCGATGATGTGTTTCTGAAAAGAATACAGTTAAGGGGGGAGCGTATACAGGTTGAAATGACCGGCGTGGCATTTAATGTCATATCGGACTTTGTTTGATATGATACTTTTTAAGGTTTACATTTTTGCATTTGGGCACTATAATAGAGGGTGCTTACAATAAAGCTTTAATGATTTTGTGGGTTCCGGGGCTATTACCGGATATGATGGCAAAGCAGTCCGCTCACTAAAGAAGGGAACGGAAGTGCAAATGGCAGGAAAGATTGAATCAAATAAGAAACAAAAGAAGGATGCTCTGCTCAATTCGGCATTTGAGATTTTTACGAATGAGGGGTTCAGTAAGTCCTCAATCTCTGATATAGTAAAGCTTGCAGGGGTTGCAAAGGGGACATTTTACCTGTACTTTACTGATAAATATGATATAAGAAATAAACTTGTAGCAAGAAAGGCAGGTATTGTTTTTAAACGCGCATTGGAGGCGTATGAGTCGGCACCATTTACGGGCGGGCTTGCAGATGCGATCATTTTTATCGTTGATAATATTCTTGATCAGTTTAACGAAAACAAAGCGTTGCTTAATTTTATAAGTAAGAATCTTTCATGGGGAATCTTCAAGGGAGCTATTACCGGCGCGAATGCTGATTCAGAGGTCGATTTTGACGAGTTTTTTGAATATCTCCAGAAGATAACCTGCATTGAAAGAAAGCAGCTTGAGATAATCCTCTTTCTTGTTGTCGAGTTCGTATCATCAACATGCTACAGCTCTATTCTTTATTCGGAGCCTGTGCCGATAGAGGAACTAAAACCGTATATATTCAGTACGATAAAGTTCATCGTTGAAAATAATACATCAGAAAGCACAGAGCTTATTGGTTCATAGCATGTTTTGTGCAGGTATATGGTAATGCAGCCAGCTTTATTTTGGGTGCTTGCTATAAAAATTACAAGTTACTTATTTTTAAGTATTGACAAGTCTTTTTGAGAGGCTTATCATTGTAGACAGCCGTGCTCTTTATACGGCTCGCGGGGTGTGGCTCAGTTTGGTAGAGCGCTGCGTTCGGGACG